>JAZGFQ010000145.1:0-9483 GCA_036479635.1 Arenicellales bacterium | reverse complement strand
ACCGAAAAGCTATTAACTAAATGGGGTTGTGAAGTTGTGATTGCCGAAAATTTAGAACAGGCAATTGAGAGAATCTTAAAAGAAAATTTTAAGCCGGAAGTCATTCTCGCTGATTTTCGATTACGTGATCAAGCCAATGGCTTGGATGCAATTGATGCAATTCGTGAAGAGTTTAATCAAGAAATACCCGCGATACTCATCACGGGCGATACCGCGCCTGAGCGCTTACAAACTGCAAAAAATGCAAATGTTGCAATTATGTATAAACCCGTCGAGCCAGATGAATTGGCGCTCAAGTTAGAAGCTATTTTATCGATAGCGCACCAGGTTACCGATTAATTAAACCGCTATCAACAGCAGATTGGACGCAGGCAGTACGTGTTTTTACCCCCAGCGCATTAAATAAGATAGACACATGAGATTTGATTGCAGATTCTGTTACGTCGAGTGTAAGGGCTATTTGTTTGTTGGTTTGCCCTTGCTTGAGTAGCTCTAAAACCTCTAGTTGCCTTTCGCCAATTTTAGTGTGATGCCCGCCCAGGAGCGGTTTTTTTTCAGCTGATAGGTTTAAATCTATTCTGCCGGCGACATCTTCTGGTAGATACCTCTGGCCTTGCAGCATCGTTCGAACGGCGGCTTGTAGCACGAGTGCTGAGCTGCTTTTAGGGATAAAACCACGGGCACCAAGATGCATTGCTTTTTCTATGTCTATCAGCGCCTGTACACCTGATAAAACGGCAACTTTTATGTTTAACTCGCGCGCTGAAACCGCCTTTAAGAACGCAAAGCCATCTATTCCTGGCATGTGCAAATCCACCAAAATAAGCTGATACTGTAGAAGTGAATTTGCATCATCTAGCAAGGCTTGAGCACTTGTTGAGGTGTCTACCTGAGCGATCTCTGGCATACCTTGCAATACTAGTTGAAGCCCGTCTATAAAAAGGCGGTGATCATCCAGTATGAGCAACTTATTATCTGGCGTCATGTTCATGCGGGTTTCCTCGTTTCTTCAATGTTTAAATCATATCAAATAATTCAGGTGGTTAGCTAAGTGTACTTTTGGCTAGTTTGGATTGAGATATGTGCTCGTTTAAACTGAGTATTCCTATCAAATATAGGAAAAGCTGTGATTGAGTAGATCAATGACAAAGTGTGTGAATACGAATATGCAGAGGAAGCAAAATGAAAGCAAGTAGCAAATTAATGGGTGTGGTGTGTAGCGTACTATTGACAGCCTGCGGTGGGAGTGGCGATGGTGATTCTAAAACTGGCGCTCAAATAGCCATTATTGAAGATGGAATATATAATGGCGCACAGTCACTCACGATTCGATTCAGTTCGGGCGGAACAAAACCAGACCCATCTTCTCCCAATATTCGAATTCACGTTAACGCGGGCGAGGTTTACCTTGAGAAAATTCTCGACGGTAAAGTGAATGGCAGAACGGGCATAAGTAGCATCAATAATGGCCAATTTTCAGTGATCCTGGGCCGAGATTTTGCCGCGGCTAAAAATACCAAATGTAAAGGCTCACAAACCTACAGCGGCTCCATCAATACTTCCATCGCTAAGGGCAGTATCGAAGGTAAGCTCGATTGCACCGACAACAAAGGGCCGTACCAGCAATTTTTAAGTGGCGCATTTAATGCCACCAAGTAGTGTCACCAAGACGTAATGCCGCTTAACTATTAGGCGTGACGAACGCTTTAGGAATGCTATCCCAGCAGTGCTTAATGTCAGTAAGGAAGTGTACTTTCGTACACTTGGAGTTGCTTATCTAAGCACGCTAGAGTTTATGCATTAAATCATACTAATAGAAAGGAATGTTCTATGCGCGGTCACACGTTAAGGTTTATCCAGTATCCGTTTTTCATTTTTAGCGCATGCTTTATGATGACAAATGCGATGGCGGCTCCGTCCTCCACGGTCAATATTACTGCCAGCACAGGCGTGTCGGTCATATCAGTTGTTAATTCACCCCCGTATAAAACGCCTGATGGCAATATCTTTTGCGGAAATGGCTGTGCCCATGATTATGATTCTGGGGATAATGTCGCACTGTTTGCAGAAGTGGGTTCGGGCTATGAATTTAGCCATTGGACGGGAGACTGTGCAGCTGAAACGACAGAATTATGCCTGCTTAACAACGTCGTGAGCGGCGCAAGCTACACAAGTAGCGCGATTGCTTATCCTATACTCTCTGTGGCTGTGCAAGGTGCTGGGACGGTTACCTCTAATATCGGCGCAATAAATTGCACCGCATCTGGTGGTATCTGTAAAGATAGTTATGATGGTGGCTTTGTATTGTTGAGCGCAGCATCCACACCAGGCTATACACCCCCCAATTCTTTTGGTGGATGGGTTGATTGTGATTTTGTTTCTGCAAATGGTGCTTGTCGTGCTGATATGGATAGCCCGAAGAGCATCACTGCTGTTTACACGCCTCATCAAACAACAGTGGTGATTGGGGCACTCAATGGTGGCACCGTCGAATCGACAAATGGTGCCATTAATTGTGGTGGCACTTGTCAGGCCAGCTTTGATCACGATGAAACCGCTAAATTTATCGTCACACCGGACGCAGGTTACGACTTTGTAAGTTGGGGCGGGGCATGCACGGGCATGGAGACATGTAAGTTCACGGTTGATACAATCAGCAACCCTACACGGATCGATATCTTTGCCGTATTTAGCCTACAAGATCGGCGCTTAACCGTGACTAAGCCCGCAGGTGCGCCGCTTATTCGCGGATTATCACCCCCTTATAAAATTGACTGTGGGGCGGATTGCCAGGATGATTACCTATATGGCACCACTCAAACATTACACGCCAATACAAGTGATGATGATTGGCGTTTAAATAGTTGGACGGGTTGCGACGCTCACCCGTCCCTCAATCGATGTGAAGTGATAATGAATAACAATAAAACAGTGTCTGCCAATTACATCCGTCGTTTTCAATTAAGCATATCGGCAAGTGGCAAAGCAGGTGGAAACGTGACCACAACACCTGCATCAGATATCGATATTACAACGACGACAAATGGTAGTTTTAATGATGAAGGCTATTTTGATGTGGATACCGCTGTGACCGTTAATGTCACGCCACGTACCCACTATCAATATGAATTTGGCGGGGATTGCACAGGAACAAGCTGTACCATTAATATGACTGAGGCGCGCAATGTGTCTGTTACCTTTACACCTATCATTCACACTTTAACTGTTAGCAAAAGTCATGCAGCCGCCCCCAGCGTATTTGATGCACCATTTGGAAGCCTAATTGATTGCGGGCTGGATTGTACTGAAGAAATGCCTGAAGGAGACAGCCTTACTCTTACCGCCTCGCTAAACGATCCAAATAACTGGGCGTTTAGCGGCTGGACGGGGTGCGACAGTGTAAGCGCTTCACAAAATAGTGTATGCGCTATCACCATAAACGCACCGACTAATATCACCGCTAACTATACGCCACGTTACGCTTTAAGCGTTAACCATGAATCTTTGTTTCACGCAGGGAGCGATGTCACGACCACGCCCGCCTCAAGCATTATCGTCTCTTCCTCGGCGGGGGGTGTATCAAGCGATACCGCCTATTTTGACGAAGACAGCGTTGTAACAGTCAACGTATCGCCAGCTTTAGCGTATGCGTATAGCTTCAGCGATGATTGTACTGGAACCACTTGCACCGTGACGATGTCTGAGACTCGCAATGTTGATATTAATTATACCCTTGCACAATACAACTTGGCCGTCACGCTCGCAGGGGCAGGCAGTGGTTCAGTCACTAGCGACATAGGCGCAATCGATTGCCCGGGCACGTGTAACGATGATTATCCTTACCAGTTTACGGGTGGGTTTGTAAATTTAACGGCGGTTGCAGACGCTGGCTCAGTGATTAGTGGATGGAGTAATGTAAGCTGCGAAAATGGTTCGCAATTACCTGACAGTTGCCGTGTTCGAGTCAATGAAGCCCAGACAGCGATCGTCACATTCGCTTTGTCGCATGATTTAACCGTTACCCTAACGGGCGGTGGTTTAGGGAGCGTGGTGGATTCAAACTTTTTTGTCGGCTCCGATGATCATATTAATTGTGGTAGTAATTGTATGGTCACTTATACTGCGAATACACAAGTTACTTTAGAAGCTGAGGCCTTTCAGTTTCATACCTTCCTCGGCTGGTCTGGGGCAGGCTGTTTGGGCCTGAACACCTGCACCGTAACGATGGATAATGCGAAAACGGTAGAAGCACGATTTGAACAACTACGCGCTGTGAATTTAACAGTACAAGGTAGCGGTAGAATCCACCTAGATAAGCCGGGCACCTTAGATGGGTTAACACAATGCGAAGATAGCTGTAGCACGTCTTTTCCGGTTGATAACGCAGTTGAGTTTGAAGCAGTGCCTAGCACAGGAAATGTTTTTATCGGATGGGAAGGAGACTGTGCTTTTGCGGGAACGAATTTAACTTGCACCCTTAACTTTAGCGCAGCGGGTGCGCGTAACGTGAGCGCAAAATTTGATATTGATGGCCCAAAGATGCAAATAGATTTACAGCCTGGCGCTCAGGTTAGCATTGTGAGTAACCCTAGTGGGATTGATTGCTCAGGGGAGTGCACTAAAAATTTCCTATTGAATACCACGGTGTTGTTAACTGCGAATACAGGCTCGAACATTATTGTTGAGTCTTGGGGATTTCCTCAATGCCCTAATTCAACTTCAACGTGCTCTGTTGTCATGGACGGAGACAAAACGGCAACCATTACTTTGGAGGCTGACACGGATGATGACGGCGTTGGTAACAGCATAGATAATTGTACGCATACGCCTAATGTTACACAATCTGATGCGAATAACGATGGAGAAGGCGATGCCTGCGACGTTAATGATGATACTGACTTAGATGGCTTATTTGATTTTGAAGATAACTGTCCAGCTGATGCTAATCCCTTGCAAGAAGATGACAACGGCTTTGAGGACGGTGATGATACAGGTGATGCCTGCGAAGTGATTGCCGATCAAGGTTTGTGTTTCCCTGTTAAATCGAGCAACAACAGCATCGCTGTGATCTGCCTATGAGTAATATATTAATTAGTCATGCACAGGCATCCATTAGATGACGAGATTTTGATCAAACGGTGATTTCAGTTTTTCATAGAATTGGGTCGTAAGCGCTGCAGACATTTTTTAAAAACTATGATTAAATATGTTTAAGCGGCAATATCTGCATTTGCACGGTTTTCTAGCCTAGCATCCCAAAGCCGCTCTAAATCGTAATGCTGGCGCGTCTCAGGCTTCATGATATGAACGATGACATCAAAGTAATCAATTAAAACCCACTCGCCTGAATCATCGCCTTCCATGCTGGAATATGGGGTGTCTTTTTCGCGTAGATCTTTAGCTAGGTGTTGCGCTAAAGCACGATTGTGGCGGTCCGATGTGCCGCTACAGATGATCATATAATCAACTAAATCGGTTAGTTTTCTAACGTCTAAGGTTTGGATGTCGAGTGCCTTGGAATTATCTAGGCTGGCTGTAATTTCAGCCACTAAAGTGCGTGTATCTATCATGGGCTAAATTTTACCATATTGGTCTATAAACATTCTCTTATATGAGGGAAAATAATATTTGTTTCCCTGATGATGAGAGGTCGCGTATATTGCCATCTATAAATTATTTTAGCGTATTCAGGCGGTTTGTTGGCGCGAATACCTTGGCCCATATTATTTAGGAGCATTATTATGTCTAAGTCTCATCCCGTTATTGCGATCACCGGCTCATCTGGCGCAGGCACCTCGACGGTTAAAAAAGCTTTCGAGCATATTTTTAAGCGTGAAGAAGTCAAAGCCGCTGTGATTGAAGGCGACAGCTTCCACAGTTTAAGCCGTGTTGAGTTTAAAGCAGCCGTAGCGAAAGCCGAAGCGGATGGCAATGGTTTTTTCAGCCATTTTGGCCCTGAAGCAAATGATTTCAATGCACTTGAATCTTTATTTGAAAGCTACGGTAAAACAGGCACTGGCCAGCGTCGTTATTATTTGCACAACGATGACGAAGCGGCGCACCATAATGAGCGCATGGGTTTAGCTGAACCACGCAGTGGCGGCGAATTCACCCCTTGGGAAGATTTAGACGCAGACTCGGATATTCTATTTTATGAAGGCTTGCATGGCTTGGTGCAAGGCGATGGCTACGATGTTGCGAAACATGTTGATTTAGGCGTGGGCGTGGTGCCTAGTGTGAACCTTGAGTGGATTCAGAAAATTCACCGTGATGGGGTTGAGCGTGGTTATTCGCAAGATGTGATTGTTGATACGATTTTGCGCCGTATGCCTGATTACGTGAATCACATAACCCCGCAGTTTAGCCAAACTGATATTAACTTCCAGCGTGTGGCGACTGTCGATACTTCAAACCCTTTCATTGCGCGTGAAATCCCTACGGCAGATGAAAGCTTTGTGGTTATTCGTTTTAAAGACCCGATCAAATTTGGCATTGATTTTGCGCATTTACAAATGATGATCCATGATTCATTCATGTCTCGCCGTAATACCATTGTGGTGCCAGGCGGAAAAATGGGCTTGGCGATGGAAGTGATCTTCCAACCGATTATTCATAAGTTGATTAGTCGCTAAGCGCAGATCACTAGCGATTTAAGAATAAAAGCCGCGAAGCTTAATGGCTTCGCGGCTTTTTTATGTCTAGATGAGACCTCAGCATAACTCAGCCGACGAGTAAAAACGTCTAAAATAATCCTGCTTGGCGTTGTGAATTTGACTAATAGCACGCTATTAGCTGCAATTCACGCCTTAATCAGAAAGATTGTAACCATTTTTCTTTCGCCTCTGAGTTATGCAGAGGTCTCTAGATGTTATTGAAAAAACTAAACTAAAGTAATGTCCTTTCAATAAACCAATAAGCGCCGATCAGCGCAATCACGAAAGAAGCGGGTAGCGTAATATAAGGTCGATACCAAGGTTTGTTTCTGAACCATCGCCCCACGAGTAAAAAACAAGCCAGAATCACTGCAATTTGGCCAAGCTCAACGCCAATATTAAATGCGATGAGGCCTGTGACAAAATGGCCATCTGCGATGCCAATGTCTTTTAATACGCTGGCAAAACCAAGGCCATGAATCAAGCCAAAGCAGAACACTAATATTGGCCGCCAACGGCTGAGGCGTTGTAAGGCGATATTTTCAACGCAAACATACACGATTGATAGCGCAATCAAAGGCTCAACAATGCTGGCAGGTACGCTGATGATGCCTAAAATTCCCAGCGCAAGGGTGACGCTGTGCGCGAGGGTGAAACTGGTGAGCTGCCAAAGCAGGGCGCTAAAATGAGCACTTAATAAGAAAATGCCAACCACGAATAAAATATGATCAGCACCTTTGGGCAGAATGTGCTCAAAACCAATGCGGACATAGTTTTTGAAAATAGACCAAACACTGCGTTCTAAGGCAGTATCTAAGGTGACGCCTTCACTGCTTTGCCCCGCAATAATATATTCCGTATAAAGCTCGTTTTGTTGGTGGTCGTTAACACGCAGAACGGCATCGCCGAGCGCTTTTTCCCAGCGCCAACTAAAAGGTTGTGTAGGGTTTAATTGGCCCGAAAATAAAATAACAGAGTCTCGGGCAAGATCAATCTCCCCAATGTCAGGTACGTCAAGGCCGTTAATATTAATTGGAACGCGCGTATCTTGCTGTTGGATTATGATGTTGTCGGTGAATATCGCGGCTTGCTGTTCAAATGCTGTTTCGATGCTTTGAGGCGTGCTAGCGCGTAGTTGCTGATAGCGATCAGCGTTTTTAGAATCATCGGTGTTATCATGTTCGCTGCCAATATCCGCCAACATGGCCTCAAGATTGAGCTTGATGCTGCCTTTAAAACCCCCATTTTGCGCGACTTCAATATCAATAATAGCTGGGCGAATTTCATGCGCGTTGATGGGGCTGCTAACTAAGGCCATCATCGTCAGTATCCAGTACATAAATAGAGTTCGAGGTGTGAAAGTCATTCTTAAGGTTGAATAATCATATAAAATTTACGCTTTGATTCTAATTCAAGCGAGCAGTGATTCATGTCATTTTTTAAATCTCTTTTAGTTTTTATGTATATTTCAAGTATCCCGCTTGCCTATGCACATGAGTTTTGGTTGGAGCCGCATGCGTATCAGTTAGAAACAGGAGGTAACATCATCGCCGATGCGCGTGTTGGGCAGTTTTTCAGGGGTAATGCACAATATTATCTCCCTAAGTTCTTTAAGCAGTTTGAAATAATAGATAACAAAGGACGGAGAGCGGTTCAGTCTAGGGTCGGTGATTTACCTGCGGTGAATGAACCTATGACGCAAGCAGGCTTAGCAACCTTGGCTTATGTGTCCAAGCCCAGCCGAGTGACATATGAGGATATGGATAAGTTCAGCACTTTCGTTGAGAAGCATGATTTAGGCTGGGTGCTTCAGCGCCACGTGGATCGAAAGTTACCTGAGAAAGAGATTAATGAAGCCTATGTGCGACACAGCAAAGCACTGGTACAAGTAGGGGCTGTAAAGAGCGCTGATTCAGATCAGCGCTTAGGGCATTTGTTTGAGTGGGTGTTAGCAGTGAATCCTTATGCAGTGGAACAGAATAATTTGTCTGCAGTGCTATATTGGCAAGATGCACCATTATCAGGCGCAACAGTGCGCGTGTTCTTTGATGGAGGAGATAAGAAGGATGCCATCACTGAAACTATCTTGATCACCGATGCGCAGGGGCGCATTGAATTTGATGCAAGCTTATTAGGCGAATACTTGTTAAATGCGGTGCAAATGGTCGAGCCTAGCGCCGCGCTTAAGAAATCGCATAATGCCATGTGGCTCTCACATTGGGCATCGCTTACGTTTGGGCAGGCTCAGTAAGCATAGTTAATATGCTTGCGATTTATTAGTTCCGCCTAAGTTCCGCCGCCAATGCATATAACACGGTTAAAGTATCAGCGTGCTCAAGTAAGTTTCCGCGAGCGGAGAGCACATTAATACGGGTTTTTTTCGCGTCAGTAGCGGGTACAATTTCCACGGCATAACGGCTTTTAAAAGCAAGTTTACTGAAGAAGCCACTTTCTTTGGCTTGCTTAATAATAAAGTGTTTTTTGTCTTGATCGATTTTATCAACTGAATAGGTAGAAGCACGCAAGGCATTTTGAACGCGTAACCAAGCATCATCCTCGCTTTGGGCTAAAATAATATGTGCAGGCTCTGATTCAATCAAGACCACATCTGCACTGTTTTCAGTCTCTATCTCTGTGCCAGCGAAAAAGGCTTGCATACGACGCAGGAGTTGTAAGGCCTTAAAGCCATCGCCCGGGGTTTCTGTCCAACCAATGGTGATGGTGTCGTGTTGGTTCTTGGGTTCAATGACATACTCTTTAAGTTGGTCATGCTTCACGTGTAATGCCGTTTGGGTTTCGCTTTGTTTTTCTAGCCAAAAGATATATCGAT
>JAZGFQ010000144.1:0-2134 GCA_036479635.1 Arenicellales bacterium | reverse complement strand
TTGCGCCGCTAATTGAGTGGCTTCGCTCACAATAATATCCACCCCATAAAGCTTGGTTAAGCCTTCTAGGCGCGAGCCTAAATTCACACTATCGCCCAGCACGGTGTACGCCATCCGAAATTCAGAGCCCATATTACCTACGCTCATTAATCCCGTGCTAATGCCAATGCCCATGCGCATTTCAGGCCAGTTTCGATCAGCGAAATCTACATTTATTTCATCTAACTTATGCGTCATTTCCAGTGCTGCTTCCACGGCAAGGCTGGCGTGGTTATCCGTGGGCATGGGCGCGCCCCAAAATGCCATGACCGCATCGCCCATATATTTATCAATCGCGCCTTGATGACGATGAATAATCTCAGTGATGGGTGTTAGCAGCGTGTTGAGTAATTCCGATAAAGCCTCGGGCGTAAGCGATTCTGATATTGTGGTGAAACCGCGCACATCAGAAAACAACACCGACATCTCGCGCCGCTGGCTTTTAAGCGAATATACATCTGGCGTGGCGCTCATTTCATCCACAATCTCAGGCGGAATATATAAACCAAACATACGGCGCATAATGAGCTTTGAGCGTGATTCAGCAAAGAAACCCACCATGGTATTCAGCGCGTATAACAAAGCTATTAACACCAACGCAGCTGCAATCGGCACAACCCACGATGGTACCAACCAAAAATAAGTATTTGCTGCAATGAGTGCTGCCATCGATGTAAAAGTGAGGATTGTCGCCTTAGTAATAGACAATAATGGCAATAAAATAGCCAATAAGCCCCCAAAAACGATGATCAATAAAATATCTAAACTACGCACCCAATCGGGCTGACTTAAAAACTGCCCATCTAATAAGCCAGATAATATGGTTGCGTGAATCTCCACCCCAGGAAAAGCGTTTTCTAGCGGCGTATTTCGTAAATCCACCAAGCCTGCCGCTGAGGTGCCGAGTAACGCCAGCGTGCCAGATAAAGCTTGCGCATTTTGCACGCTACCTTCCAGCACCTGCCAAGCAGGAATGTATCGATATGCGTCGCGTGCTTGACGATACGGTACAAAAATAGCGGCTTGCCGATCTAACGGAATTTCACCGAAACCAAGATTCAAACCTTCCAAAGCTAAATAATCATCCTCTTTACTCACAGGCGCTAACACTGCCTCAACCTCAGCGCCTAAAAACTGCTTTGCCATCACTAATGGCAAAGCGGGGTAAAGTTTGCCTTCATATTGATTCAGCAAAGCGACTTTACGAATAATGCCATCGATATCGGTGACACTGGCTAAGGTGAAAAAGCCTGCCTCAGGCACGGCTGCAACCAAACGAGGAATATTCGCTGAATAACGGCCCACTTTAGGTGCCTGCGTTTCAGAGATGATCGATGCCTGAGTAAACAAGGCTTCTGGCAAAGTGCCAACGCTTTGTACCTCATCGCTGCTTTCAAACACATAACCCAACACCGCACTTTTACCTTTAAGCACTTCGGCTAATAAAGCATCACCTTGATACGACGCTAATGCACGCTTTAGATCGAGGGACGTTCCAATTGATGATGCTTGATAAGCCTGATCTAAAGCCAGTTCGGTATATCGCGTTTCAGGCTCTGCGAAGACGATATCAAATCCCAAGGTATCTATTTCATAATCTTGGTATAAGGCTTCAACAAGACGCGCAATTTTGGCGCGCGGCCACGGCCATTGTCCTTCGCGGCGCAAGCTTTCTTCGTCGATATCGATGATGACAATGCGTGGATCTAAACCTTGCTCTACACTTAAATTTAAACGTAAATCATAGGCATCACGCTCTAAAGCGTGCAGCATGGGAATACCGCTGTAAGCAGGTTCTCGAGCGTGCCACGCAAACAATAATGTTAGCAATATGCCAACAAGAATCAGCCATCCTTGCCTGAGGCTAGGAGACTTAATTTGCATTAATCTGCCAGTTAAAACACTCAAAAATCACGGCTGAACCTTGCCTCTAATACTGAGTGTCATCAGCCATACACATCTTGGTTTTTTTGCGCGGCGGCTTATCTGTCCATTGCGGCACTTGCGACGACACCACGATTAAAGTATGAGTGAGATCAGTGGTATCAGGCTCAAGCGGGTCGGGATCAACAGGCGACAAGATGACAACAGGCGT
>JAZGFQ010000143.1:0-2219 GCA_036479635.1 Arenicellales bacterium | reverse complement strand
TGAGAAAATTCCAGCACTAATAAACGCCCGCCAGGTTTGATGACGCGCAACATCGAGGCCAAGGCCACGGGAATGCGCGTAACGTTTCGTAGCCCAAAAGAAATCGAGACACATTGAAAGCGGTTATCTTCAAAGCTTAATTTTTCAGCATCTTCGATGGCAAATTCAATGTTGCCTAAATGGCCTTCATCGATCATGCGAATCTTGCCTTGTTCAAGCATGGCAGGGTTGATGTCTGTCATCACCACTTTACCCGTCGGGCCCACTTGTTGCACCCATTTACGGCTTAAATCACCACTGCCTGCTGCGACATCTAAGGCTTCATCACCGAGCTTTAAACCACTTTGGCGCACGGTAAACGCTTTCCATAGCCGATGATTCCCCATCGACATTAAATCGTTCATAATGTCGTACTTACTCGCAACCGAACGGAATACTTCGCCCACAAGGCCAACTTTATCGCTTTCATCAACGTCTTGATAACCAAAATGGGTTTGTTTATTTGTGCTCATGATATGGAAGTGGTTTAGATGTGAGAGTTTTAAGCTTAGGCGTTGCGCGTGTGGCCAGCGTCTTCTAGGCGTTTGAGGTAATCCGCCCAATAAGCTTCTTGATGCGTACCAAGATCATATAAGGTATCCCAAGAATAGATGCCGGTATCGTGGTCATCGCTATAACGCAACACCACCGCATAATTACCCACAGGTTCAATACTTTCAATTTTAACGCCTTCTTTTTTAAGTTGCAGTACCGCTTGGCCTGGGCCGTGGCCTTGCACTTCAGCGGAAGGTGAATGCACGCGTAAATATTCTGCGCTCATTTTAAAGGTTGAGCTTTCATCAAAGGTGATCTCTAAAACATGAGATTGGTTATGATAAACAATGTTAGTGGGTTTTGGAGTAGCCATGAATAAAGCAGTTAATAAAACGGCCTTTATTATAGCCGACCACAGCAAGCGATTCGATGGACGTATGTCATCATGGATAGATTTTAATGAAATTTCATATTCCTGCTGGCTGAGGCTGTGCTAGACTGTATTGCTTTATGCCTTAGCGATGCCTTTAGTCGGTTCAGCAAGGCATCCGATGTATATAAAATTTTTGGAGAGAGAACAGTGAACGCGATTGATACAGTAAAAATTCTAGGTAGCTTGCTTGGCAGTGGTGCGGTTTCTAAAGGGTCTAGCGGCAATGTGCTAGGCAGTTTAATTGGTGCGGCGATGAAAGGCGCATCAGGCCAGCAAACCCAAGGCGGCGGTGCTTTAGGTGATGTTTTAGGTGGTTTATTAGGCGGCGGCCAGAAAAACACCTCAGGCGGCGGCATGGCAGATATCTTAGGCGGCCTATTAGGTGGCGGCGCTCAACAACAGCAAGCGCCTGCAGGCGGTGGCTTAGGTGATCTTTTAGGCGGTTTATTGGGCGGCGCTCAACAACAACAGCAGCAACAACAAGCGCCAGCAGGCGGCGGCATTGGTGATCTTTTAGGTGGCCTGCTCGGCGGCGGCGCGAGTAATAACAGTGGTTTAGGCGGCGCAGGCGGCTTGGGTGGTTTATTGGGCGGCGCATTGACTAAATATGCACAAGCACAAAATGGCAGCGCTAAGAATCCTGATCACGATTGCTGTGATCACTTGCCTAAAGGCGCGGATCAAGCGGCAGCGGCAGACCAAGCCACTTTAATCATTCGTGCGATGATCAATGCGGCGAAATCAGATGGCAGCATCGATCAAGCTGAGCAAGATAATATCATTAGTAAATTAGGCGATATCAGCGCCGATGAGGCCGCGTTTGTGCGAGCAGAATTTGCTGCACCTTTAGATGCAGAAGCATTTGCGCGAAGCATTCCAAACGGTATGCAGCAACAGATTTATGCTTTGTCTTTATCTGCGATTGATTTAGACACCAACTCTGAAGCGCAGTATTTACATACTTTAGCGCAAGGTTTGGGCATTAACGCTCAGGTGGCGAATCAAATCCACGAGCAATTAGGCGCCCAAAAAATCTACGCCTAAAATGCTGGGCTCTTTTGCACCTGAAGCCCGCCATTTCTGCGTTTGAAAATAATTGCATACACTTGTATGCGCATATTTTCAGCCTTGAACTGACGAACTTCAGGCACAAATGAGCCACCATTTATGGTGGTTTAATGGATAGGCTCAGGCACGAATTGATGCCATTATGCAAATGATTTATTTATTTGCGCTAGTTTTTAAGATGCGG
>JAZGFQ010000142.1:0-4791 GCA_036479635.1 Arenicellales bacterium | reverse complement strand
CCCTAGCCAACTCAACACCCTGCTCGATATCGAATTCAATAGCGCCAAAAACGGCCAGCATACACCTGTGATGTTATGGGGGCCGCCTGGGGTGGGGAAATCTCAATTAGTCCATCAAGTTGGCCTGCGTAATGAAGTCAATGTGGTGGATATTCGTCTCTCGCAAATGGAGCCCAGTGATTTACGCGGCATTCCGTTTAAACAAGGTGAAAACGTGGAATGGGCCATTCCTTCCATGCTGCCTAACGCCAAACGTCACGGCGAAAGCGGCATTTTATTTTTAGATGAAATCACCTCTGCCGTCCCGAGTGTCTCGGCTGCAGCTTACCAGCTTATTTTAGATCGCCGCTTAGGCGATTATGAAGTACCTAATGGTTGGGCGATTTTCTCTGCGGGCAATCGCCAAGGAGATCGCGGCGTGAGTTACACCATGCCTGCACCCTTAGCTAACCGATTTTCACATTACGAGGTAGAAACCAACCTTGATGATTGGGTGGCGTGGGCGTATAAAAATAACATCAATGAAGGCGTGATTGGCTTTTTGCGATATCGCCCAGAAGTGTTGTTTGATTTTGACCCAGCCCTTAATCCTATGGCCTTCCCCTCGCCGCGCTCTTGGGAATTTGCCAGTCGCGCGCTGAGCAAGTTTTCTGACTCACCGCAATTATTATCAGGCGCATTACAAGCCTGTGTTGGCCAAGCAGCGGGCATTGAGCTGAATGCCTTTGTGGATAGCTTAGATAAATTACCCGATTTAAACGCTATTTTGAAAGGCGAAAAAATCAAGCCACCCAAAGAAATTGACCTGCAATATGCCTTGGCTTCGGCTTTAGTTGGGCGAGCGATTGCCGCGAATGATGCTGAAAACAGCACCGAAAACGGCATTGAAGTCATCGGTAGAATTCTTGATTACGCCAAACTGTTCTCACAAAAAGAAATGGGCGTGATGTTAGTCTCTGATATGTTGCGCGCCATTGGTGATGATTTATTCGCTGCGCCTGAATTTGCTGCATGGGCAAGCTCAATCGGCGATATCATGCTATATGATTAAGCGCGCTTAGCGATGTTCAACACACTCGGCGCTGAAGATAAAATCTCTGCTGCGCGCACCAAACTCATTTTAGATAAGCCTTTTCTCGGGGCATTAGTCTTGCGCCTAGAACTGCAAGATGCGGACCCTAGCTGGTGCGCCACCACCGGCACGGATGCTAAGAAATTTTTCTTTAACCGCGAGTATATCGACGCACTCAAACCTTCAGAACTACAATTCGTGTTAGCCCATGAGGCGCTGCATTGTGCGCTTTCACATTTTGCACGCCGCCAACATCGTATCAAACACCGCTGGGATTTATCCTGTGATTACGCTATTAACCCTATTTTAGTCGATGAAGGTTTAAGCCCGCCGCCAAATGCGATGGTGCTAGATGAATATCGCGATATGAGCGCGGAAGGCATCTACCCGCTGATTAAAGATAATGATCAAAGCGAAACCATGGATCAACATCTTTATGATAAAACCGATAAGCAAACAGAAGGCGGGCAAGACCAACAAACAGATGAATCTCACCAGCAAGAGGCCAAAGAAGATAAAGACCCACAAGATCAATCATCTGACCAACCGAATAAGGGCAATGAGGGAAATAATAAATCTGACCCTGACCAAAAAGGCGACAATGGCACAAACACTGAGCAAGAACAAGATTACAACCCAAACCTAGAGGGCCCACTAAATGCGCCGCCGCCGAGCTTAAGCCCTGCTGAGATCGAACAGCTACAAGAAAAATGGCAACAACGCTTGGCAGGTGCGGCACAACTGGCAAAACAAGCAGGTAAAATGAGCGAGTCCATGGCGCGTTATATTGACGCAGAAATGGCGCCCAATTTACCTTGGCGACAATTACTCGCCACGCATTTAACCAGCACTGCGCGCGATGATTATTCTTACGCACGCCCCAACACGCGCCGAGGTGACCCTGCCATCTTGCCAATGCTGAGAAGCTCACAGGTGAACGCCGTGGTGGCAGTAGACGTGAGCGGCTCTATCACCGATCAAGAGCTGAACGAATGTATTTCAGAGATCAATGCGATTAAAGGTCAGTTACGCGCTAAAGTCACCTTATTAGCCGTAGATGATAAAATATCGAAAGATTTTCCACAGTTATTTGAAGCTTGGGAAGAAATCAAATTAAACACACGCATCCAAGGCGGTGGCGGCACCGATTTCACTCCGGTCTTTGATTGGATGGATGCCCAAGATACGCCAGCGGATGTACTGGTTTATTTCACCGATGCCCAAGGAAAATTCCCTGACTTTGCACCAAATTACCCCGTGATTTGGCTCATCAAAGGAAAATCGCCCGTGCCATGGGGCGAGCGTATTCAACTCAACTAACGCTAGATCCTCATGCCACTTTCTAACGAAGATAACTTACGCTTAAATGTGCTCACGGCACAGCCCGTTAAAGCCATTCGCATCAATGAATCCAGTATGGTGCTGACTGCCTTAACGGATAAAGGTGAAGCGAGAATTGATTTAAACCCCAATACCCAGCATGAAAAATATTTGCGCGAAGTACGCGAGTTTTTATCCGAAAAATATCTGGGCATGCCAGGTGGCTACCCGCGTCATCTAGAACGCTGGACCCGCATGGGTAACACCCAGCATTCGGCCGATAAAATGCTGTTGCTCGGGGAAACCGAGGCCATTGTAGCGCTGGCTTATGCTCATAATCTCAGCGCTGAGCTGGCTGAATATGCTTGGTGGGCACATCAAAGCCCCGAAATTGCCAGAAACTTACTCAACAGTCCAAAGGTGGCCGATTCTGAACTGGCCATTGAATTGGCCAATTTCTTACTAGAATTTCTGCCATTTGAGGAACGCCCATTAGATGTCGTTGAAGGCGTGAAACTGTGCCTATATAAAGACTTGATTAGCGATGAAGCCAAGGCCAGCCTATGGGAACGTGCCAAGCGTAAAAACCCATATTTAGTTGGGTTTATGCTCGCAGGGCCGCAAGCAATCCCTTTAGATGAAGCCGCGCATCTAAATTATGCCAGCCTAAAAGCAAGCCTTTCAGAAGAAATAAAGAACGATAACGATTACGCTTTATATTATCTGCACTTTCTTTCTGAGGAAGGTCGTAAATGGTTGAAATTATTGAAACTAACACTCAAGAAACCGACCGAACCGAACGTTGTTATCGCCCTGTTCATCTGCATCGATCACTACATCGCCCTACCCTTTGAACGCCGAGGTGTACGAGATATTCAAGATGCGATTGAACTAGCCCAAATACTGTGTCACGGCAATGATCAACCTGCCGCGTTAGCTAAGGTAATCAAATGTTTAGATCAAACGCAGATAGAACAATTTAAAGCCATGCTGGTGCTCGCACAACTTGGAGAAAACACCTTAAACACCGTTTTCGGCGGGCGTGATGCCACAGGTACGGTTATGCGGAAAAACTTAACGCCCGTGTTTACACCGATAGTGCAGGCGATTGATACCTTGTTATAACCCTTTAATCCGCGTTGCCACGCACTAAACTGTAATCAGCGCCGAACCCCAAGTAAAGCCTCCACCAAAGGCTTCTAAGATAATTTTATGCCCAGGCTTGATGCGCCCATCTCGAATGCCCGTATCTAACGCTAACGGAACAGAAGCGGCTGACGTGTTCCCTTGATTTTGCACTGTCACGATAACCTTATCCATTGGCACGCCTGCTTTCTTAGCCACGGCTTCAATGATACGGATATTCGCTTGGTGCGGCACCATCCAGTCGATATCCTCTGCGCTTAAGCCGTTTGCTTCCAGCGTTTTAATCGCTAAATTGCCCATTTCCTTAACCGCCCATTTAAATACTTTCTGCCCATCCATTTGCACAAAGGCCTCAGCATTGATCACCGCTTCATACTGCTTAGAGACGCCACTGGGCACACACAGTAAATCTTGGAAACGACCATCTGCATGAATATGGGTGGAATGAATGCCAGGCGTATCACTCGCCGTTAAGACCACGGCGCCTGCACCATCACCAAACAACACGCAGGTTTTGCGGTCTGTCCAATCTAATATGCGCGAAAAGGTTTCTGCGCCCACCACCAATACTTTCTGGCAACTGCCCGCGCGAATGTATTGATCTGCCACTGATAGCGCATAAGCAAAACCCGCGCACACTGCTTGTACATCAAAGGCACCACAACCGCGCACACCGAGTTTTTCTTGGAGGATACTAGCAGTGCTGGGGAATACTACGTCAGGGGTTGAGGTCGCAACAATGATTAAATCTAATTTATCAGCGTCTATATCAGCAGCTTGCAAGGCATTAAGCGATGCATTTAATGCTAAATCTGAAGTGTATTCACCTTCTGCGGAAATATGTCGTTGCGCGATACCGGTGCGCTCACGAATCCATTGGTCTGACGTATCAACTGTTTTAGACAGTTCATCATTGGTCAGCACCTTTTCGGGTAAATAACTGCCCGTGCCGATAATTCGTGAAAAGGTCATACTAAATTATTGTTTAAGAAAGTTGGTGGCTAATGCGTGATTTTATCCCATCAATCATATTCTCTTTCACTTCTTTAATCGCTACTTTAATCGCTGATTCAAACCCAAAGGCATCGGTGCCACCGTGTGATTTCACCACGATACCATTCAATCCGACCAAACTCGCACCGTTAAAACGCCGAGGATCCATGCGTTTTTTAAGCGCGTTGGTCACGGGCATCGAAGCAATCGCTGCCATTTTAGTGCCAATATTACGTGTAAATTCTTGCCTTAACATCGTC
>JAZGFQ010000141.1:0-12788 GCA_036479635.1 Arenicellales bacterium | reverse complement strand
TTATTAAATATTACCCAGCTACAAAAGCCAGGTGGAAAAGTGTTAACTGTACGTGATTTCCTAAACGGATTTCAATTAACGCTTGGCGATCAGTTTGAACTGGTCGAGCAAGCTTAGATGTTGCGCGCAAGACAAGCCGCGGCTGAAGTCGTGCACGCTGTGTGCGAGAAAGGCGAATCTATAGATGCGGCACTCATTGAGCGCAGTCACCTGATTGACTCTGCTGAAGCGGGTTTATTTCAAGAATTGGCCTATGGCGGTGTGCGTTGGTATTTGGCTTATTTTTCTGTTTTAAGCTCAAAGCTAAAGAAACCGTTTAAGCCTAAAGATCGCTTATTAAATGCGGTGCTAGTAGTGGCAATGTACCAACTAGATTATACCGAGCAGGCATCCCATGCGGTGGTAAATGAGGCGGTGGCACACGTTAAAACTTTGAAGCGGGTATGGGCGGCGGGCGTGGTCAATGCCGTATTGCGCGCGTATATGCGCGAGCAAGATAAGCGGCCTATTCATCAGGAAATGGCTTGGGTTAACGCCAGCTTCCCCGTTTGGTTGGTAGAACAAATTGACTCTGCATGGCCTGAGAACGTGAATGATATTTTGCGCGCCACACAGAAAAAGCCGCCAATGACGTTGCGTGTGAATGTACTCAAAACCACGCGCGAAGATTACTTAACGCAGCTAACATCAGTGGGTATTGAGGCGGAAGCATGTGCTGATAGTGCTGTAGGCATTACATTAACTAAGCCAATGCCAGTGCATAAATTACCTAATTTTGATGAAGGCAGGGTTAGTGTACAAGATGAATCCGCACAGCTTGCGGTGAGCGTATTACCCTTAGCAGCAGGCCAGCGCGTGTTAGATGCTTGCGCTGCGCCAGGCGGTAAGAGTGTGCATATTTTAGAGGCTATGCCTAAAATAAAAGAGCTCGTGGCGCTAGATTTTGAAGCACGATTGCCGAGATTACATGAAAACTTAAACCGAACGGGACAACAAGCAGCGGTGGTGGCAGGTGATTTGTTAGAGGCGGATCAATGGTGGGATGGCACATTGTTCGATACTATTTTATTAGATGTGCCGTGTACGGGCACAGGCGTTATCCGCAGGCACCCTGATATAAAATTCCGCCGTCAAGCTGAAAATGCGCTACAATTTTCTAAAAACCAATTAAAGTTACTTAAGGCTGCGTGGCAGATGCTTCAACCTGGTGGCGCATTGCTTTATACCACTTGCTCAGTTTTACCTGCTGAAAACCAAGATTGTATTGCTGAGTTTTTGGCGTTAACAGAAGATGCGAACACAACGGCATTGCCTGAATATTTAGGCATTGAAACCACACATGGCAGACAACGCTTGCCAGGTGTACAAACAGGTGATGGTTTTTTCTACGCCTTGCTAAACAAGACAAAATAAGGGAATAGGTATGATATGTTTTAAACCACTCAGGCGTTTAGATAAAGTGGCACGCTGTTTTATATTAAGTCTGTTTTTATTCGTGCCGAATGCCCATGCAGAAGGGTTTAACATTGTGAATGCCAATGCATTGTTTAACCAGAGTAGTTTGGCGGTGGATGCGCAACTTGATTTATCTTTAAGTGATGCGGTGGAAGAAGCTTTGCACAATGGCATTAGCATTACTTTATTGATGACATTAGATCTATATAAATCACGCAAATATAGGTGGGATGAACGTATCGCGCGCTGGCCATTTCGACATCACATCAATTATCACTCTTTGAGTGATCGTTATGTTTTAACGAATCATATTGAAGGTGAAAGCCATTCTTATGCGTCATTAGTAGATTTATTTAACGAAATTGAGAGCTTTAGCTTTCGCTCTGAAATTTTAGGCGAAACCTTGCCAAGCAGCAAACATGGCTATAAATTGCATTTAAAAATTGCGATAGATAAGGCAGCTTTGCCTGCACCATTACGTGTTTCTAGTTATATTTTCCCTGCATGGCGAGTGAAAAGTGAAACACACGAATGGTTTATAGACAACTAAGGCCATTGCTGATGCTATTAGGTTTGCGCATTCTGAGATGAGTTTAAAGGCCACTTTTCTGGCGAAATTTTTACGCCCATTTTTAAGCCCTGCGGTGGTGATGGGCATTTCTGGGTTCTTTTTAATAGCCACTTTAAGTTTGTCGATGTCGGCGCAAAATATCCAAGATCAAGGCGCTTGGTTTACCTCATTATTGATTGTCAATGCGGTGGGTATTTTAGTGATGCTGGTGTTCTTACTGGCCAGTTTGTTTCGCTTGATTCGTCAATATAAAAAGCGCGTGATGGGCTCGCGCTTAATGGTGCGCTTTGTGGTGCTATTCGTCATTTTAACCATCATTCCCATTAGTGTGGTTTATTATTTCTCAGCGCAGTTTTTATCCAAAGGGGTAGATAGCTGGTTCGATGATAAAATTGAACAAGCTTTAAGTGATGCGCATAGTGTTGGGCAAAGTTTCTTAGAGGCCAGCAAGCAGAGTTTGGCAGATAACGCGCGCGCTGATGCAAGGCAAGTGCTGCAGGCGGAAAATACCCCTGACATCATTCGCCTACTAGAGCAGATTCGTAGTGCACGTGCTTATACGGAGATTGATTTGTACAACCGCAATGGACAAATCATTGCATCGAGCAATATCGATGCGGTGAGTTTATTCCCCGATGCGCCGGATAAAGCGGATATGAATACAGCAAGGAAAGGTGGGGTTGTGATCAAGCTTGAGCCGATTGCACAAGGCGCATTACAGTATCGAATTTTATATCCTGTGATTGATTCAGAAACGATACAAGGTTTGAATCAGAAGATTCAAATCTTACAAATCATTCAACCTTTGCCATTACGTTACTCAAGGTTGGGCAATAGTTTAGAGCAGGCACAAAGCGAATATAACCGTCTGAGTTATTTGCGTCGCCCGTTGAAATTAAGTTTCTTATTAACCTTGTCCTTGATTACCCTAATGACCACCTTGATCTCAATTTGGTTAGCATTATATGCTTCAAGAAGATTAGTCGCACCGATCAATGATTTAGCCATTGGTACACGCGCAGTGGCAGCGGGTGATTACAGCACCCAGTTAGCCGTAAAAAGTGATGATGAGCTTGGCACTTTAGTCGGCTCGTTCAATAGTATGATTACCCAAGTTCGCCGTGCGAAAGATGATGCGGAGGCCAATCATTTAAAAGAACAAAACCAACGAGCCTATTTGCAATCGGTATTAAGTAATTTATCGTCAGGCGTATTATCGTTTGATGCAGCACATATTTTGCAAACACATAATGCCAGCGCCAGTGCTATTTTAGGCGTTAAGCTCAATGAATTTACAGGCACAGGTTTGGCTGAAATTTGTGTACAGCAAAGTGCGCTCATTCCTTTATGCGAGCATTTAAATGAAGTGATGCTCGATGGTATGACGGGCGAGCAAGAAGTAGTTTTAGATTCTGAGATTGGCAAGCAAATATTGATGGTGAGAACGTCTATTTTAACCGAGCAAGATACAGTCGCGCATGGTTGGGTGGTGGTGTTTGATGACGTAACAAAACTCGTTGATGCTCAGCGTGATGCCGCTTGGGGAGAAGTGGCAAGGCGCTTGGCGCATGAAATAAAAAACCCGTTAACCCCTATTCAATTATCGGCGGAACGCATTCGCCGAAAATATTTACACACCTTGCCTGAATCAGAACGTGATGCATTAGATCGATCAACACGAACAATCTCTGAACAAGTGCAAACCTTAAAAAGGATGGTCGATGCCTTTTCAAATTATGCACGTTCAGAGCGCTTAAATTTAAGCAGTGTGAACGTGAATCGCTTAATTGAAGATGTCGTAGAGTTACATCGTAATGTGGAAAACAGTACGCGCTTTGAATTGAATTTAAGCCCTAATCTCGATGAGATCAGATTGGATCAAGATGCGATTCGGCAAGTCATGAATAATTTGGTAGCGAATGCCAGCGAAGCTTTATCGGCGCAAGCACAGGGAAAAATCAGGCTGAGTACCGCCCTAGAAACGTGGCATGATCGATCTGGCGTGATGATTAAAGTACAAGATAATGGTGTTGGGTTTAACGAAGATATGATTGATAAAATCTTCGAGCCTTATGTGACGAGTAAGGCCGAAGGCACGGGTTTAGGTATGGCGATTGTGAAACGTATTGCTCAAGCACATGGTGGTTTTGTGGTGGCTTCAAATTATACGCTGGGTGAAAAAAATGAAGATGAATCGGGCGCGCAGGTAAAAGTGTGGTTGCCTATTAATGATGCTGATAAATCAGCGTAAAGGTTGAAGAAATAAAATGAGTTTGGCACACATATTAGTCGTAGATGATGAAAAAGGTATCCGAGATACAGTGCAAGACGTGCTCGAAGATGAGGGCTTTGAAGTCACCACTGCAGGCGATGCTGCCTTGGCACATGCAGCGATTATGGCCAGCGATTTTGATTTGATTTTAATGGATATATGGATGCCAGACGTAGATGGCATCACTTTATTAAAAGAGGTGAAACAGCAGGGCGAGACCTGCCCTGTGGTGATGATTTCAGGGCATGGTAGTGTTGAAACAGCGGTGGAGGCGATTCAATATGGCGCCTATGATTTTCTAGAAAAACCGCTTAGCACCGCCAAATTATTAGTCACCATAAACCGTGCCTTACAAAGTGGCGCACAAAGTAAACAAATCAAGCAACTTAAGAATCAGTTTGAGGCGGTGACAAGTTTGGTGGGTGAGACCGACGCCATTAAACAGCTTAGAATTCAAATTGAAAAAATTGCTAATACGCAAAGCTGGGTGATGATTAATGGCCCAGCAGGTAGCGGCAAGGGTGTGGTAGCACGTAGTTTGCATCAGCATAGCGTGCGTAAAGATCAGCCTTTTGTTGAGGTTAGTCTAGCGGCTATTCCTGCGCAAAATATTGCGCGCCGTTTATTTGGCTCAGAAGATGCAGGGCAAAAAGGTTGTTTTGAACAAGCAAAAGGTGGCACGCTTTATCTGGATGAAATAGGTGATTTAGATGCAGACACACAGGCAAAATTATTAAGTGCATTACAAGCTGGGCGCTTCATGCGCGTGGGAGGGCAAACACCGATTGAAATGGATGTGCGTATTATTAGTAGCACCACTTACCCTTTAGAAAGCTTGGTTAATGAGCGTGGTTTTCGAGAAGATTTATTTTATCGTTTAAATGTGGTGCCGATTAAAGTACCGCCGCTGCGAAGTTATCCCGATGATATTTCTGCCTTAGCCAGTTTTTATATTCAGCGTTTTGTTGATAACGAAAAACTTCCTTATCGCGCACTAAACACCGCGGCGGTGAACCGGCTCAGACAACATACTTGGCCCGGTAATGTGCGCGAGTTAATGAATAGTGTTCAACAATTGTTAATCGTGGGGGGCGATGCTGAAATTGATGCAGATGAAATTGAATCTATTTTGCATGCGCCTAAAAACAAGTTAACGCAGGATGGTTCATCATCAGAGAGTAGTTTGGCGCCAATTTTAAACGATGATTTGCGCACTGCGCGTGATGTCTTTGAGAAAACTTATTTTGAGCATCATCTAAAAACATTAAATGGGAATGTTACTGAGCTGTCTAAAGTATCAGGGTTGGAGCGAACGAATTTATATCGCAAACTAAAAGCCTTGGGGATCAATCCAAAAGATTGGAAATGATCGCTCAGCAATTTTGTATTATCGGCTGTGGGGAGATTGGCCAGCGCGTCGCAAGAATTGGATTGGAGCATCATTTAGGCTTTCATGCATGGGTTAAATCGCAGGCCTCCTTAGCTCAGTGTGAAGCGATGGGCTTACCGACACAGTGTTTAGATTTAGACAAAGTTGATGAGGTTGCTTATTTGAATTTTGGTGCAAAAAGCGCAACAATTTTATACACTGTTCCTCCGCCTAAAACAGGGCTAAAAGACACGCGTTTAAATTATTTTCTTAAGAACTTAGAACCAGATGCAATAAATAAATTCGTTCTGATCAGCACAACGGGCGTTTATGGAGATTGCGCGGGTGCATGGGTGGATGAAACGACAATGATTAAACCAGAGGTAGATAGAGCTAAGCGCCGCGCGAATACAGAACAATGTTTACAAAATTGGGCAGATAAATATGCGGTTCCATGGGTAGTTTTACGCGTGCCAGGCATTTACGCAAAAGATAGATTACCGCTTAAACGATTAAACAGTGGCGCGCCTGTGATTGTGCATGCTGAAGCGGCATGGACTAACCGCGTTCATGCCGATGATTTAGCCATGGCCTGTTATCAGGCGATGACATTGCCCATTAAAAACGAAATCATTAATGTGTCAGATGATGCGCCGAGTACCATGACTGATTATTTTAATGCTGTGGCAGATTACGCAAACCTGCCTCGGCCACCACAAATTAGTTTGGCAGATGCCCAGCAAAGTTTAAGCGCGGGGATGTTAAGTTATGCGGTGGAATCTAGGCGCGTTCGTAATGATAAAATGAAAGCCTATCTTAAATTTCCACTTAAATACCCGAACTTGAAAGACGGGTTGAAATAAGCTTAATGGTCTTGTGCCTAATCCACTAAATAATATTCAATGGTGGAGACTACGCGTACTTTTTTGATATGAGGCGTGTTGGTGTCACGGTCATGAATGGTGAATTGGCCTTGCCGTGCGTGCTTAATTTTACCCAGTTTGCTTTGAGAGTCGGCTGCAAATATTTCGGCAGAAAGGCGTGCGTTTTTGGTGGACTCTTCGATCATTTGAGGCTTGATTTCATTGAGTTTTGTAAATAGAAACTCAGTATAAGCATCGTAGTTTTCAATCGTTGCTACACCTTGCTTGCCAAGTTCAGGCAACTCAGCCATGCTGCGGCGCGCTAAGCCAATACGGGGTGAATAAACCACTACGCGTTGTGAGGCGTTGTAGCGAAATTTTATTTGATTCTCGTTATAACCTTGAGTGTGGCGGTCGCTAATCTTAACCTGAGAAACCGATATTTCATCATCGTTAAAACCGCGAAATTTTAAGAAGTTGATCACGGTTTGTTTATTTTTGTCCAGTGTTTGATAGATCTCATCTAAGGCGTTGTTTGATTGTGAAAAAGAAATTGGCCAGATCACAACATCCGCAGGCATCTCTCTTTCAGATAAACCTTTTACGGTGACGGTTCGCTCATCACGCTTGAGGAGAATGTGGCTATTCGATAATTGATAGCCTAGTAATGCTAGCCCTGCGAATAATCCTAAGCCGAGTACGATTAAACCGCGAGAATTTTTTACTTGCATGGTGTTGTCCGTCCATAAGATGAACGTCTAGCATACTAAAAAGATCTGGTAAAAAATGGGTAAGGAGTAGTTTGTTTTATGCAAACTTCCTGATGACTATACAGTTGTTTTACACTCATGAAATACACGCGCACTACATTTGCTACATACGTCTTGATCAAGTTTGCGTTGGATATGACGTATGGCTTGTTTTTTCCCATCAAAGAAATGTGAATTGCCTAAGTCGCTGATGAAATGTGCGCGGCCTAAGAATTCATAAACATTGGGTTTCAAATCAGCAAAATATAAACCACCGCCGAGCTTTTCTAGGCGGCGCGCTTCTGATAGCAACATTTCCTCACCACTTAAATCAACAAAGTTAATGCCTGTCCCGATGATTAAAATATGATTGATCTTTTCATGTTCAGTAATATCAATTAAGCGTGATTGCACATGATTCAGTGAGCCAAAATAAATCGACATATCGATGCGGATGATCCGTAATTGCGGGCACTCATTCATCGGTTTCGAGGCAACATCTACCAAGGTATTTTTTTGTGAGTCTAGGTCGATATCGGGCGCAAGGGTAATAATTTCTGGTGTGGAGGTGCGCCATAGGAAAATAACCAAAGACACTAATACGCCTAAGTAGATTGCGAATTCTAACTCTAGAAATAAAGTGGCTAGGAAAGTGACGATGAGAATGATGGTCTCATTTCTGCTACTGCTTAAAATATGCTTTATTTGACTCATATCAATTAAGTTATAAGCAACCAATAAAATCACGCCTGCCATGGCAGGCACAGGTAAATAGGCGGTTAAGGGCGCGATGAGTAACACAATGAGCATTAAAATAATGGCGGCAAAGATCGCTGAAAAAGGCGTTTTTGCATTGGCAGCATAGTTCACCCCCGAGCGTGTGAATGAACCTGAGCCTGCGTAACTAGAAAAGAAGCTGCCCACTACGTTGGATAAACCTTGGCCGATAAATTCTTGGCTGGCACTTACGCGTTGGTTAGATTTAGAGGCGATCGAGCGGCTGATTGATACCGCTTCAATCAGGCCTAGCATCGCCACTGCAAACGCTTCAGAGGCGAGCTTTGTGACGGTTGAATAAGAAAAATCAGGCATAGATAATGGCGGCAATCGGCCGGGGATTTCGCCTACTAATGCGATTGCATGTTGCTCTGCACCCAGCCAATAAGTTAAGCCACCGCCTGCCAATAAAGCAATTAATAAATTCGGAGCCGTGCGCCAGCGTAATCGAATCGCTAAGGCGATGAGTAAGCTCATAACGCCAATACCAATGGCATAAAAGTTAGCAATAGGTAGGCTGTGCCATAAATCTATCCAAGTATGCGCAAAGGATTCACCTCTTGGAATAGGCACGCCCAATACATGTTTAAGTTGGCTGGTGACGATGAGAATGGCGGCACCTGCGGTAAAACCGATCACCACGGTATGCGAGATAAAATTCACCAGCGCGCCCATGCGCACTAGCCCGAACACGAATTGATAGACGCCTGCCAAGAAAGTCATCGTCAAGGCGATTTCTATAAACTCAGGGGTGCCAGGTGCGGCATGATGACTGACCGTTGAAAAAATAACGATGGAGATCGCAGTGGTCGGGCCTGAAATGAGATGTAAAGATGAGCCGAATAAAGCCGCGATGATGGGCGTGACCATAGCAGTGTAGAGCCCATATTCAGGCGGCAGGCCTGCAATGGTTGCGAAGGCCACGCCTTGGGGCAAAACGATAACCGCGCCCGTAAAGCCTGCGATTAAATCAGCTTTTAAGGTTTGAGCATTGACCAGCTTCATCCAGCTAAGGAAGGGCAGGAATCGAGTAAGTAAGGACATGGCGCTTGAGCTAAGGCTTCAAAGCGCGCGAGTATATTCTTTTATTAGTAATAAGTTAATTACTTATGTTTATTTTGTTTGTACCTGTTGATATGGCTCAATTAGGCAACGGCGGTGCCATTCCTAATGGTTTGAGTGGGCTGTAATAGCACCGTGCCGTGTTCGTTGCACACGCCTGCTAACACCAGTACTTCAGATTTAACGCCTGCCACCCGTAAGGGCGGAAAGTTCATTATCGCAGAGACTTGCTTGCCGATGAGCGCCTTGATTTGATAGTTGTCGATGATTTGTGCAGAAGTGGTTTTGATGCCGATCTCCTCACCGAAATCAATTTTCAGTATATACGCAGGCTTGCGAGCTTTCTCGTTTAAAGCAGCACTCATGATCGTGCCAATCCGAATATCAACTTTTAAGAAATCATTAAACTCAATGGGTGATCTAGGCACAATATAATTTAACAGCAACCGCCGCCAGTGCTACTGCTTTCAGCAGCGCTGGTTTCATCATAAGGTAATGCAGATCCACAGCCTTCAAAAATACCAAAGTGGGTGTTCATGTTGCCATGAAATTCAAAATGTTCTGCGATACGGCTCTCTGCCAACATGCGGTAAGTATTACCGCAAACAGGGAACATTTTGCCGCGTTCAATGAGGTGATGCTTGTCGAGCAAATAGGCGTTTTCTTGGGTTTGAATCGTGCCTTTATAAACCACCGCTTGGCCGTAATCTTCACAAGCAGGTTCTAAACCATCGATGTTAAATAAGCGGTAAGTAGCGGAGAAAAATTTAATATGGCCGATGATCTTCTCGATGGCTTGGTTCTCAATCGTTAAGGGGCGATCTTCCACTAAACGTGGGTCGGCGAAGCCGCAATGCTTGGCAAGGTTTTGAAAATCATTCCAGTAAAGTGCGCCTGATAAACATTCACCGTAAAGCACAGGGTCATCTACTAACGCCTGCGGTATGCGGCGATCAGCATAAACATCTGAGAAATAAAATTCACCGCCAGGCTTTAAGATGCGTTTAACTTCATTTAAAACCGCTGCCTTATCTGTAGATAAATTAATGACACAATTTGAGATAACGATATCGAAAGAATTATCTTCTAGACCGAGGGCATCTAATTTTTCGATGTAACCTTTCTTGAATTCTACATTGGATTGCTTAAAGCCAAATTTTGCTTGATGCCAATCCAAGTGTTCATTAGCAACAGCCAGTTGTGCGTCGGTCATATCCACGCCCAGCACATAACCTGTTTTCCCCACTAACTGTGCTAGTAAGTAACAGTCTCGACCAGAGCCAGAGCCTAAATCTAGAATGCGCATGCCTTTAAGTTCTTCGGGTGCAACCAAGCCGCAACCATAATATTTGGCGGCCACTTCATCATGGATATTGGCCATCGCGGTTTTAAGAAAATCGGGGGTGCCGCCGGGCGTGCAGCAAGCGTTGGTTTTTAGATCTTCGCTAGATTGCAAAAATTCGCCGTAATATTCTTTGACTTCGTTGGTGATGTTTTTCATGTTTGCTTAGGGGGTAAGTATTTAGGTCGTCATTTGGACAACAAGGCTTGTGTAAAAGTTTACTGCATTTCTTGGATAATTTCAGCCAGTCGTTTGACGCCTTGCTCGGCTTCGTCTGTCCATAAATAGCCTGTGCAAAGGCGTAGGAAATTAGAATATTGGTTAGACACGGAAAACATCATGCCCGGGCCAATGCTGATTTTCTCATTCATGGCGCGCTCGGCTAGCACTAAAGTGTCAATTTTCATAGGCAGTTGTATCCATAGAACAAAGCTGCCTTTTGGGTCGCTGATTCGCGTGCCTTTGGGGAAGTGCCGCGCAATCGATTGGCGCATAATATAAAGTTGTTCTTTAAATGTCTGGCGCATTTTTTTAAGATGGCGTTGATACGCGCCTGTTTGCAGGAAATGCGCAATCGCCAGTTGTGGCAAGGTGCTGGTCGCGGCACTTGTGAGGCGTTTATGTTGAATAATCATTTCACGGTGTTTGCCGGGTATTACCCAACCGATTCGATAACCAGGCGCAATGGTTTTGGAAAAAGAGGAGCAGGTTAGCACGTTGCCGGTGGAATCAAAATCTCGACAATTAGAGGGCTTGTGCTCACCAAAATATAGCTCACTGTATATGTCATCTTCAATCAGTGGAATATTTTTTTCGTTTAATAATGCCACGAGACGTTTCTTTTTAGTGTCGGGCATTAAGGTGCCATTGGGGTTGGAAAAATTGGGAATGCAAATCACGGCCGTAATTTCAATGCTGGCGGTTGCACGTTCTAGTGCATCAACACTCATACCTGTGCTGGGGTCCGATTCGATTTCAATCACCGTCATACCCAAGCTTTTAACAATACGCAGCAAGACAAAATAAACGGGTGATTCCACTGCAATTACGTCGCCATGTTTCGCAACGGCGCGTAAGCTGAGTAAAATGGCTTCTGTGCAGCCAGAGGTGATGATGATGTCATCGATATCCACTTCTTGGTTGCGCATATAATATTGTGCTGCAATTTGTCGCCTTAGCGCAAGCTCGCCTGGGGGGAAACTATATTGCACACTGGTATCAGGGTTTTCGCTAAGTACATGGCGCACTGAACGGCTCAGCCCACTCACGGGCAAAAGCTCAGGCTTTGGATTCGCTAAGCCTAAAGGTAAGATATCATCATTAGTAGCAGATTCATAAATTGCTCCCCACACATTAAACGCTAAAGCAGGCTTGGGGGTTAAGGTTGAGCAATGAATACGATCTGGGATGTCGATATTCTTGACTGCCAATTCCGAGACGAAATAGCCTGATTGAGGTTTAGCGTAAATAAGCCTATCAGATTCCAGGTTCGCATAAGCTTGCAATACAGTTGAGATGCTGACTTCGGCCTCTTTGGCCATCACCCGAACAGAAGGGAGTTTATCGCCTGCTTTTAGAATCGAGGTTTCGATCATGTGCTTGATTTTATCGGCCACTTTGGCATGAAGATAGCGCGGTTGTGGATTATTCATGAGTTTACAATTTTATCTGTGCTGGTTGAAATTAAATTTATTGTAACTGTGATGATAACAGATGATTAGATAAACTGCATGCATTGAAATAAACCTTGAACTAAACGGAGCAAAAACCATGAATGCACGTGTATTAAATAAGCCCACTTTAAGTAAACAGGTCTCAGTACCTAGCGTGGCAGTGAACTCACTTATGTGGTTGTGGCAGCAATATTGCCAAATGATTGCGTGGAATGACCGCGCAAGATCTAGAGTGGCTTTATCTAAATTAGATGCGCGCTTGTTAAAAGATGCAGGCATCACTGAGCAAGCGGCGAATGCAGAGATGGCTAAGCCATTTTGGAAAAACTAAAATCCAAATTTTTAAAAATAGGAATAAAATATGTCTGTTGTTTGTTTTATACAGTACAAGCTCGACCCATTTGCTTTAGATAAATTTAAGCAATATGCCGAAGCTTGGGGCAAGATCATCCCCGCTTGCGGGGGCGATTTAATCGGTTACTTTACGCCAAGTGAAGGGAGCCTGTTTTCCTAATTATGAAGCCTTCGGTATTATTTCTTTTGAGAGCTTGGCCAAATATGAAGAATATCGAGCGCGCTTAAAAACAGATAAAGCAGGCAAAGCCAATTTCGAATTTGCGCAAAAACATCAATTCATTCTTGAAGAGAAAAGAAC
>JAZGFQ010000140.1:0-18105 GCA_036479635.1 Arenicellales bacterium | reverse complement strand
ATTAAAGACACAAAGCTTACGTGGACATATTCTCTCGAGCGTCTTTTTTAAGCGCGGCACATAAGCGCGCCATATCGTCAGGCATCGCCAACTCCCAGCTCACGGGTTCGCTTGTTTCAGGATGAATCAAGCCTAGTTTTCGGGCATGTAAGGCTTGCCGTTTAAAACCCGCCATCACCTCTTTTAAATCTTCACTGGCGCGCATCGGAAAATGTAAGCGCTTACCGTAAATAGGATCACCCACCAACGGCAGTTTTTTGTAAAACATATGGACGCGAATTTGATGCGTGCGGCCTGTCTCTAACGAGACATCGAGCAAAGTCGTGGTGCGATATTTCTCGCCAATACGATAATGTGTAATGGCGGTTTTACCATCGCCACGCACCGCCATTTTTAAACGGTCTCTAGAATGCCGACCTATCGCAGCGTTTACCGTTCCACCTGCGACTAAAGTGCCATAGATCACTGCTTGGTATTCGCGCTTAACCGTGCGATCGGAGAGTTGTTTTACTAAATTCTGGCGAGCTTTTTCAGTTTTTGCCACCACCATCAAACCTGAAGTGTCTTTGTCTAAGCGATGCACAATGCCGCCTCGCGCGATACGCTCTAAAGGCGCATGATGCGCTAATAAGCCGTTTAATAAGGTGCCCTTCCAATTACCCGTGCCAGGATGCACCACCAAACCTGCGGGTTTGTTCATCACTAATAAGGTCTCGTCTTCATAAACGATATCCAGTGACATGATCTCCGCTTCGACATTCAGCACCTCAACTTCAGGTACCGCAATCTCAACGCTTTGATTTGCCGATACCGAATCACGCGGTTTACGGTTAATGCCATCAACTAAAACTAAGCCTTTTTTGATCCATTGCTGGATGGTCGCGCGCGATACATCGGGCAGAACATCTGATAACGCCTTATCTAAACGCTTATTTGCGTCATCATCGGTGAAAATCAGCTGAATCTCGTGCTCGCTTTGTTTGGTTATACTTGCCATACGCGTTAGAATACGCGCTATGAAAAACATACGCCAGCCCAAACCGAATAATAGCGGAAAAAAGTTAAACCTTTTTCGCTTCATCAGCATTTTTCTCATCAGCAGCAGCTTACTCTTAAGCAGTGGTTGCGCGATGTTCAAAAAAGAAAAGCAAGATACCGAGCATTTAAGTGCTGAAAGCTTATATGGCACGGCCAAAGATTTGCTTTTGCGAGATAAATGGGCTGAAGCGCTCGAACAACTCAAAGCACTCGAAGCGCGCTACCCTTATGGGCGCTTTGCCAAACAAGCCCAACTCGATACCGCCTTTGCCCATTATAAAAATGGCGATGACGGTCTCGCTATTGCCGCATCTGATCGATTTATCGGCCTAAACCCTGCGCATCCTGCGGTGGATTACGCTTATTACATTAAAGGCTTGGCCAGCTTTAATGAAGTGCCTGGTTTTCGCGGTTTGATGACCGGCCGTAATAATCTCGCTAAACGAGACCCTAAATCCATCACGGATGCTTTAGCCGCCTTTAAAACAGTGGTGCAGCGATTCCCCAACAGCCCCTATAAACGTGATGCGCAAAAACGTATTAATTATCTTGAATCTGCGCGCGCACAACATGAAATTAGCATTGCGCGCTTTTATTTTGATCGTGGCGCTTATGTCGCGGCGGTCAATCGGAGCAAGATTGTGCTAGCGTTATACACCAACCTACCCGAAGCAGAAGATGCGCTGGGCATCTTATTTTTAAGTTACCAAAATATGCAACTGACCGATTTAGCAGAAGATACGCAACGTGTTTTAAGCTTAAACTACCCGCAGAGCGCTTATTTGAAAACCAACGCCAACGCTAAACTTAAGCTCGGCTTGTTAGGCCGCTTATTTAAATAGCCATCTACGGAGTATTTAAGCAATATAAAAGAGAGAAACATGGCACTAGACATCGTCATTCTCGCGGCGGGCAAAGGTTCGCGCATGAAATCTGATTTACCTAAGGTTTTGCATACCTTAGCGGGTAAATCTATGTTGGCGCATGTGCTCGATGCGGCAGATCAGCTTAAACCTGATAACATTCATGTTGTTATCGGCCACCGAGCGGATGCCGTCAAAGCAACGATTGATTCTCAGCAATATACCGCCAAGCTGCATTGGGCCATACAATCAGAGCAACTCGGCACAGGCCATGCGGTGATGCAAGCTCTGCCAAATATTAATCCAGATGCCATGGTGCTGATCATGGCGGGTGATGTGCCCTTAATTGAAGCCGAGACCTTAATCCCTTTATGCGCTGAGACGCATGGCGTGCATGTCTTAACCGCGATCATTGATGATGCCTCGGGCTTTGGGCGGATTGTGCGCGATGCGAATAATCAAATCACTGAAATTGTGGAGCATAAAGATGCCGATGAATCGCAGCTCGCCATCCAAGAATTTAACACGGGTATTTTATCGGCCCAAGCAAAAAACTTAAGCGATTGGCTTAGCCGCGTTGAAAATAAAAACGCACAGAAAGAATATTATTTGCCCGATATCATCGCACTGTCGATGAAAGATGAAAAAGGTGTCACGGCCAGTATCACCCACGATACCGTACAGGTGATGGGTATTAATAGCCGCCTTGAATTGTCGCGGCTGGAACGTCAATATCAAATTCGCCTAGCGGAACAATTTTTAGATTCTGGCGCTGATATCGCCGACCCAGCACGTTTTGATGTACGCGGCAATTTGCGCCTTGGCAAGGATTGTAAAATCGACATCAACGCCTTATTTGAAGGTGAAGTTAGCCTTGGTGATGGCGTCACCATCGGCCCTAATGTGCTGATCCGAAACAGCCAAATTGGCGATCACTGCACCATCGAAGCCAACAGCATCATTGATCACGCCACCGTAGAAAACCAATGTATCATCGGTCCCTTTGCGCGGTTACGCCCTGAAACGCATTTACTTGATAACAGCAAAATTGGTAATTTTGTTGAGATTAAGAAAAGCGTGATCGGCATCGGCAGCAAGGTTAATCACTTAAGTTATATCGGTGACAGTACCGTTGGGCGTAATGTGAATATTGGCGCGGGCGTGATTACTTGCAACTATGATGGCGCGAACAAACATCAAACCATTATTGGTGATGATGTGTTTGTGGGCTCAGATTGCCAATTAGTTGCACCCGTTGAAATTGGCCAAGGTGCGACCATCGGCGCAGGTTCAACCATCACCCGCGATGCACCCGCAGATATGTTGAGCTTATCTAGATCAAAACAAATGAAGCTCTCTGGTTGGGAACGACCGACCAAGAGCCCTAGCAATAATAAATCATAAGAGAAGGATATTCATATGTGCGGCATCGTTTGTGGCGTTTCTCAACAACCCATTTTACCTTTACTCCTTAAAGGTTTAAAACGCCTTGAATATCGCGGTTATGATTCCGCGGGCGTGGCGCTACTCGGCGCGCAAGGTTTCCAGCGCACCCGTAGCGTCGGGCGCATCGCATCGCTTGAAACTGCACTAGCCTTAACCCCTGAGAATCAAGACACCATCGGTATCGCTCACACCCGCTGGGCAACCCACGGCGCGGCGACCGAAAGCAATGCGCATCCGCATTTGTCTTCGGGCAAGCTCGCCATTGTGCATAATGGCATCATCGAAAATCATCAAAGCCTGCGCGAAGAATTGATTGAAGCAGGTTATGAATTCAAATCTGAAACCGATACTGAAGTGATTTTGCATGAGGTGGATCGCCAATATAAAACCCACCAAGATTTATACGAAGCCGTGCGCGCGACGGTGAAACGCCTTAAAGGGGCGTATGCCATTGGCCTCATTCACAGCGATGAGCCACGCCGTATTGTTGGCGCACGCTCAGGTAGCCCGATGATCGTTGGCATTGGTGATCAAGCTGCTTATTTAGCATCAGACATGTCTGCCTTGCTTTCAGTCACGCGTGATTTTTATATCATTGAAAACGGTGAGTTAGTCGATATTAGTAATGGCGATATTCGTGTGACAGACTTAAACGGCAACTCCGTTAACCATGAGGTATTTACAAGCCAACAGAGCGCGGATGATATTAATTTAGGAGAATATCGCCATTACATGCTCAAAGAAATCCATGAGCAACCGCAATCTGTTGCAGACACCTTAGAAGGTAGAATTTCAGGCGACAGCGTTTTAGATGGCATCTTCGGTAGCCAAGGCAGCGAGATTTTCAAGCGCACTAAGGCCGTGCAAATTATCGCTTGCGGTACCAGTTACCACGCAGGCTTAGTCGCGCAATATTGGTTTGAGAAATACGGCGTGCCTTGTCGCGTTGAAATCGCCAGTGAATTTCGCTCGCGCAAACATGCGGTGCCAGCAGATGCCTTAGTGGTAACGCTCTCGCAATCTGGCGAAACCATCGACACCTTGGCCGCTTTAGCTGTGGCGAAAGAATCTGGCTTTAAACACACGCTATCAATTTGTAACGTGCCAGAATCATCCATTGTGCGCGAATCTGAATTGGTATTAATGACCCACGCAGGCCCTGAAATTGGCGTGGCCTCAACCAAAGCATTCACCACGCAATTAGTGGCTTTATTATTATTGGTGATGTCGATCAGCAAACACGCTGGCATGCGTAAAGAAGATGAGGCTAAGATCGTCCGTGAGCTTCGCGAGCTGCCTGCCATCATCGCCGACACGCTTAAACGCGAAGATGAAATTGCCCAATTAGCCAAGCAATTTGCTGATAAACATCATGCCTTATTTCTAGGCCGTGGCTCGCATTACCCCATCGCAATGGAAGGTGCGTTGAAACTCAAGGAAATTTCTTATATCCATGCCGAAGCTTATGCTGCGGGTGAACTTAAGCACGGGCCGTTAGCATTGGTCGATGAGAAAATGCCAGTGGTGGCCGTCGCGCCGAATAACCGCTTACTAGAAAAACTAGAATCGAATATCGAAGAAGTCCGCGCGCGCGGTGGTCGCATGATTGTGTTTGCTGATGACACTACCGACATGCGTGATGCGGACGGCGTTGAGATTATTCGCATCGGGCGTATTGATAACGCCATCGCACCGATTGTGTTTACCATTCCGCTGCAAATGCTGTCATATCATGTCGCGCTGATCAAAGGCACGGATGTTGATAAGCCGCGTAACTTGGCTAAATCTGTTACGGTTGAATAAACACGTGCACCTTAAACACACATTCCCAGTGGCTCGATAATTTGGTATCTTCCTACCAATGAATACTCAAGCGCTAGAAATTGTTATCGTCGCCGCTGGTCGCTCAGCGATTGGAAACTTTGGCGGTAGTTTAGCCGCAGTGCCTGCCGTAGATTTAGGCGCTCAGGTCATTAAAGGCTTGCTTCAGCAAACAGGTATTCAAGCCAGCACGGTTGATGAAATCATCATTGGGCATGTCCTCACCGCAGGGCTAGGCCAAAATACTGCACGACAGGCCGCCATCAAAGCGGGCTTGCCCGTTTCAGTGCCCGCGATGACGATTAATAAAGTGTGCGGTAGTGGTTTGAAAGCTGTGCAATTGGCGTGCCAAGCAATCGCTTGCGGAGATGCCGAACTCATCATCGCGGGAGGGCAAGAAAACATGAGTGCCGCACCGCATGTGTTACCCCATTCCAGAGACGGGCAAAAAATAATGGATTGGGCGCTCAAAGATTCCATGATTTCAGATGGCCTATGGGATGCCTTTAACGATTATCACATGGGTGTGACCGCCGAGAACATCGCTGAGAAGTTTTCACTTAGCCGTGAAGACCAAGATGCTTTTGCAGCACACTCCCAACAAAAAGCCGAAGCCGCGCAAAAAGCGGGGAAATTTAAAGATGAAATTATTCCCATCGAAATTCCACAAAGACGCGACGATGCACTTATCTTCGATGAAGATGAATTTCCGCGCCACGGAACAAGCACTGAAAGTTTAGCCAAGCTTCGCCCCGCCTTTTCCAAATCAGGCACGGTGACCGCGGGCAATGCATCAGGCATTAATGATGGCGCGGCGGCTGTCATTGTCACCACGCGCGCCAAGGCGAAAACATTAGGCCTTGAGCCGATGGCGCAGATCACCGCCTATGCTTCAACGGGCGTCGAACCTGAAATCATGGGCACAGGGCCCATTTCTGCTAGTGAAAAGTGCTTAGATAAAGCGGGTTGGTCAATCTCTGATTTAGCATTAATCGAAGCCAACGAAGCCTTCGCCGCACAAGCAATGTGTGTGAATAATGCACTGGGCTGGGATGATTCAAAAATAAATGTGAACGGCGGGGCGATTGCACTTGGCCACCCCATCGGCGCATCAGGCGCGCGCATTTTAGTGACCTTACTACACGAGATGAAACGCACTGATGCTTCAAAAGGCTTAGCCACTTTATGTATTGGTGGCGGTATGGGGATTGCACTGGCGGTCGAGCGTAAATAATCTAAAATAGGCGTTCAAAAATGACTCAGCAAAATAAAGTTTTATGGCAGCCCAGCGCTCAGCAAATCACCCAAGCTGAAGTCACTCCTTTCATACAATATTTAGGAAAATTAGGCATCGTAATATCGGATTATGATGCGCTATATGATTGGTCAATCAAGCAACCCGAAGCCTTTTGGTCACACTATTGGGATTTCACGGGCATCGTGGGCGACAAGGGGAAAAGCATCCTAGAAAACCCCACAGATATCGAACACGCTGTTTGGTTTCCTGAGGCGCAATTAAATTATGCTGAGAATTTACTGCAACCTTTTTTAACTTCTCCAAGCGCCGATAAAATCGCGATCTATTTTAAGGCAGAAAATAAAAAAGCCTATTGCCTCAGTGAGCAAACCTTGGTTCACCACGTCACGCTGGTAGCGGCTTACTTAAAAAAACTGGGAGTTAATAAAGGCGATAGAGTGGCCGCTTATATGGGCAACATTCCTGAGACGGTCGTGGCAATGTTAGCCGCCACCAGCTTAGGCGCTATATGGACATCCACCTCACCCGATTATGGCGCGCAAAGCGTAATCGAACGCTTTGGCCAAACTCAGCCCAAAGTGTTGTTCACTCAAGACGGCTATTTTTACAACGGTAAGCAAGTCGATATCCGCGATAAAGTCACTCAGATTAATCATGCCATTGATTCCATTGAAGCGGTTATTCATGTCTCATTTTTAGGGCTGGATGTTCAGGCCGATTTTGCTGATTGGGCAACACTTGTAAACAAACCCGTCAAAGCACCTTTAAGTTTTGAGCCATGCGGCTTTAATGACCCCTTATTCATTTTGTATTCTTCAGGTACCACTGGCCAGCCAAAATGCATCACGCATAAAGTCGGTGGCACCTTGCTGCAACATAAAAAAGAACACCAACTCCATGCGGATATCAAAGCAGGTGATAAGGTTTTTTATTTCACCACCTGTGGTTGGATGATGTGGAATTGGTTAGTCTCTGCGCTGGCCTCTGGGGCAAGTTTGGTATTATACGATGGCTCGCCTTTTCGTCCGTCAGGCAATGTGCTGTGGGATTATACCGATGAGATTGGCATCACCTTATTCGGCACGTCTGCAAAATATCTTGATGCGCTTAAAAAACACGCCATTGCCCCCAAGCAGAGCCACCGCTTAAATAAGTTACGCACGCTATGTTCAACTGGCTCTGTGCTCGCGCCTGAAACCTTTGATTATGTTTATGCATCCATCAAAACAGATATTTGTCTGTCTTCCATCTCGGGCGGCACGGATATCATTTCCTGTTTTGTGCTCGGCAGTGCCGTGTTGCCCGTGCGCCGCGGAGAAAGCCAATGCCGCGGATTAGGCTTGGCCGTTGAGGTGTTTGATGCAAGCGGCCAGTCTGTCAACAATCAAAAAGGTGAATTGGTTTGCACACAAACCTTTCCTAATCAACCCGCCTTTTTTTGGGGCGATGATCAAGGCGAAAAATATCACCAAGCTTATTTCGCTGAATATGACAATATCTGGCACCATGGTGATTATGTTGAATTAAAACCCGAAGGCGGGGTGGTTATTTATGGTCGCTCAGACGCCACTTTAAACCCTGGCGGCGTGAGAATTGGCACGGCTGAAATTTATCGCCACGTTGAGCAACTTGAAGAGATCATAGAAAGCATTGTTATCGGCCAAGACTGGGATAACGATGTGCGCGTGGTGTTGTTTGTTGTTCTTGCTGAAGGCCTAAAACTTGATGATGCGCTCAAGCAAACGATTCGCCAAACGGTGCGGCAACAATGCACCCCAAGGCACGTGCCCGCCAAGATCATTCAAGTTAAGGATATTCCGCGCACCAAATCAGGCAAAATAGTTGAATTGGCGGTAAGAGAAATCGTACATGGTCGGCCTGTAAAAAATATCCATGCCTTAGCCAACCCTAGAGCTTTAGATTTATATCGCAACCTAAATGAACTTAACAACCTTCAAGTTTAGCCATGAAAAGACAACTTAAATTTTTTGAATGGGCAGGCGTCATCACGGCCATTTCTTATTCCATGTTGGTTGCCTTAAACATCGGTGCGGAATTTCTTGGGTTTAGCTTACTGCTGGTTTCCGCAGGCCTAATTGGTATTTGGGCATACTTAAGCGGCCATCTTGGTATTTTAGTATTACAGTTATTTTATGCCGTCGCTGGCGTAATTGGCATGGTACGGTGGTATGCTGCATGAGAATACGCACGGCCTTAAGCACGGCGAATAATAAATAAACCCGTCACAATTAACCCCAACGAGACCAAAATATTTAAAGAAAGTTGCTCGCCTAAGAAAAAGGCACCTAGTAAAACACCGAACACGGGCACTAAATTTAAGCCCGTTGAAAACGCGGACATACCAATCGCCTGCACCAAATAATAGCGCAAGATATAACCCAATGCGGTTGGGAAAACACCCAAATACAATAAGCCCAACCATGCTTTCTGGCTGAATGGTTCAAGCGGCGGCCCTTCAAATATCAGCGCCAAAATCAATAAGGTAATGCTAGATAAGCCTAACACTAGGGCAGATAACTGCAACGCAGGAAAACCGGTTAATCGGCGCACGATAAGGCCTGAGGTCACATAACAGGCTGAGCCTAATAAAGCCGCACCTTGGCCCGATAGATTATCCCCCAAGCCGCGCAGCACATCCCAACCCACCAATATAATAATACCCGTAAACCCCATTAATGCACCAATGGCTTTTTGACGGCTGAGTTTGTCGTCCGTGGTGGTGAAATGGCTGCCGACTAACGCCATGAACGGCCCAAACCCCATTAACATTGCGGCCATTCCAGAACTAATGCTTTGCTCAGCCCACGAAATCAAGAAAAAAGGCACGACTACATTGAGTAACATTACCCAAAAGACAAGTTGCCATTCACGCCCGCCGCCCGGCCAAACAAATCCTTTGTATAATGCAAAGGGCAACAACACTAAAAACGCAACCACCACGCGAATCGCCGCCAACCATAAAGGCCCTGTCTCACCGACGACGACCTTAATCGCCAAAAAAGCAGATGCCCATACCACCGCCAATAACATGAGCAAACTCATGTCTAGGTGGGTGGGTTTACGGATTTTGCCTTGTGCCGTCATAGCTTGGCGCTCACCGTAAAATAGGCACTAAGCTTTTTTGCCCTTCGCTTGTTTTTTAATTTCAAACTCAGCAAAAGCTTCAGGCAAACGCTGTAAAGCAATCTTACCTAATGGCGTGCGCGGTAATTCCTCAACCACCGCAAAACGCTGAATTTGATTATGAGAAGACACGAAATTATTAAACACTTTTAATACATCTCTGGCTGTCGCAACGGGGTCATCGCCTTCCATCGCCAACACCACCACGGGCTTTTCTTTCAGCTCAAACACGCCTGCTTCTTTTAAACGTGGATCACGTTCTAATAAAGTTTCTAATTCTTCGGGGTAAACGTTTTTACCTGCTTCGGTCACAATCAAACGTTTACTGCGCCCAGTTAGAAATAAGCGACCTTCGGGGTCTAGCCTACCTAAATCACCCGTTTTAAACCAACCATCAAACATCACTTCATCGGTTTGCGCTTGCTCTCCATAACCCAGCATTAAATTTGGGCCACGGCAATAAACCTCTCCACGGCCAAGCTCATCTGGCTTAACAATTTTTACATCAGACCACGTCACCGCTTTGCCCACACTATCAAGGGCAGTGTCAAACTCTGTCTGCACACACAATAAAGGTGAGGTTTCGGTTAAGCCATAACCCTGGCGAAGTGGAATCCCTAATTTATGATAAAACTCCGTGATCTTTCCATCTAAGTGTGAGCCACCACTGATCCAAACATTAATATTTCCGCCCAATTTTTTGCGAATCGGCGCGTTTAATTTAGTGCGCAATGAAAGCGGCACACTTTCAAGTAGCTTACGATAAATGCGTAACCCCGCACCGGCATCATTGAATTTCTTATCTAAGCCCAACATGATATTACGGAACAACCTAGGCACCGCGACCACCACACTGACATGCTCTTCAGAAATAGTCGCTAAAATTTCACTGGCGGCAATCACTCTCGGCACCACAATTCTAGAACCACACTTTAACGGGAAAATTAAGGTCGCTAAAATGCCCATTGCGTGCGATAAAGGCAATAAAGAAATAAAGCGGTCTGCGCTATCAACATGAATCAAACTTCTGGCGGCGAGCATATTTGAGCCTAAATTCTGGTGCGAAAGCTCAACGACCTTCGGGTTGCCTGTGCTGCCAGAGGTATAAATTAATAAGGCGACACCCTGCGAATTATCTGGCGCTGGAATTTCTTTTTCTGCTTTAACTGCCGCATCGTCAATCTCTAAGCTAATCAAATGTTGGTTATCCGTCAGCTGTGTGGTGTTAAAGCCCATCATCGCTTTTGGGTTAATCGCCGCGACTTGAGATTTAATTTCCTCATCGCTGTTGCCAATATGAATCGGCGCAAGCTTCGCGCCTAACTTCCACGCACCTAAGGCCGCTGCACACCATTCAGGGCCATTTGGGGCTGTCACGCCAACAACATCGCCTTCACCAACGCCTTCACTGCGCAATAAGGCCGCGATGGTGAGCCCTGCGCCTTCCAAAGCGCGATAGGATATCTTACGTTTTTGTTTCTTGCCTTCACGCACTAACCACGCTGTTTTTTTCTTATTCTTAGCGAATGATGGCGCAAGGAATGTCCAAAGATTATGGATCTCAGGCGCGCTATTAGGGATCGAATTTTTCAATGTATTTACCTTCGGTTTCTTATTTTAGGTCTCTACTTTAAACCATCAATTCCCTGTTAAGCAAATTTTTAGCGGCATAGCTTGGCAACAAGGCGTTTATCCCGCCATTGAATTACTTGAGTAGCGTTTAGCGCGCCAGCACATCATAATAGAAACCATTATTTAACACTACATTTAGGAATTTATTATGCGCATTATTCTTTTAGGCGGCCCAGGTGCGGGTAAAGGCACACAAGCCAGTTTCATCACTGAAAAATACGGTATCCCACAAATCTCTACAGGCGACATGCTTCGCGCACACGTTAAATCGGGCAGTGAATTGGGCGTTGCGGCCAAGAAAATTATGGACGCTGGCGGCTTAGTCTCTGATGACATCATCATGGGCATGGTACAAGCACGCATTCAAGAAGACGATTGCAAAAACGGTTACTTATTTGATGGTTTCCCTCGCACCTTGCCGCAAGCCGATGCATTAAAAGCCGGCGGCGTTGCTGTGGATGCTGTGGTTGAAATCAGCGTTGACGACGATGAAATCATTCGCCGCATGGCAGGTCGTCGCGTACACCTTGCTTCAGGTCGTACTTACCACATCGTGTTCAATCCACCTAAAGAAGAAGGCAAGGATAACCAAACAGGTGAGCCGTTAATTCAGCGTGATGATGATCAAGAAGATACCGTGCGTGCGCGTTTAGATGTGTATCATGAGCAAACTGAGCCATTGATTAGTTACTATACTGATTACTCAAATGATGGTTCAGACAGCGCGCCTAAATACGTTAAAGTAGACGGCATTGGTGGCGTAGATGAAATTCGTGATCGTATTTTTGGTGGATTAGACACTTAAAACACCCCTTTTACGCTCGGAATGAAAGGCAGCTTTTTAGCTGCCTTTTTTATGGCACGCAACAACGTATTATCGAATAGCTAACATTGTGCGTGCTTCGCTGACGGCCGCAAGGCGCATATTGATACCCTTCACCACCTGATGCATTTCATCTAATTGCTCAAAGTTATTTTTAGCGACGGATTGATCCGCGCGTAATAAGTTGTTCTCAAACCCCACGCGCATATGCCCACCCTTTTTGATCGCATCTAACATACATAATGGCTCTGATGCACCGAAGGCGCACACCATCCACGGAACCTTTAAGCGGCGCTGATGTTTTAAAAAAGGCAGTAGATCCTCTGGAGATGATTGTTGGTTCTGTGCATAGCGCCCCAAAACAAATAAAACTGAATGCGGGCTTGCTGGAATAATGTCTTTATTTAAATATTCAAAATAATTCAATAAATCCGTTTCTGAATATAAAATAAACTGCGCTCGACAAGCACGTTCCGCGCACCAATGAAATAAACCCTGAGCTGAGGCTGTGTGCGACGCATCTTGAATTAGCTCACGCAACGCAATCGAAACACACTCAGCGTCAACTTGCTTAATGGTTTGTATTTGTTCGCTGGGTGAATACCGGTTTGCGGCTTCGCTGGTCATTTGAATAATTAATTGATCACCGGTCTGGTCTTCAATCGCATCGATGGTACGTCTATAAATATCTGCATCTAAACTATGCTGACCAAACTCATCTCGAATATGTAAATGCAATAAGCTAACGCCTGCTTTAACTGCATCAACGGCTGATGTCACAATCTCATCTAAACTCAGCGGAACTGCTGAATGATCTTTTTTTTGTTTATACGCTCCGTTAGGCGCTGAGGCGAGAATAGGATGGTGGCTCATCTTTGAGCAAGTGCAATGTTTAAAGCGTTACTTAACTTAAACACAATCTCATCAACATGGTGTGCTTCAATGATAAAAGCTGGCGCAATTAAAACATGATGCCCATGCTGGCCGTCAATCGTCCCCGACATAGGGTAAATCATCAACTCTTCATCCATTGCCGCTTTTTTCAGCAGGCTATGCAGCTGGAAACTCGGCGGGAACGGGGTTTTACTTATTTTATCTTCAATAAATTCCATGCCGATAAATAAACCTCGGCCCCGAATATCACCCACATTCGGATGATTATCAAAAGCGACATGCAGAGATTTAAGTAATTGCTCGCCTTGTAAGTTGACGTTATCCAATAGCTGATGCGTATCAATTTCTTGCTGAACCGCCAAAGCCGCCGCGCACACAGCAGGGTGAGATAAGTAAGTATGCCCATGTTGAAAATAACCACTACCGTTTTCAATGGCTTCGTTGATTTTTTTAGACAACAAGGTTGCGCCAATCGGTTGATAGCCGCCGCCTAAGCCTTTGGCAATTGTAATAATATCAGGGGTAATCCCTTCTTGTTCACAGGTGAAGGTGGTGCCGCAACGGCCCATGCCACACATGATCTCATCAAGAATTAATAACACCCCGTATTGATCACAGATCTCTCTGATGCGCTTAAAATATCCAGAACTTGGGCATAGAACGCCTGCGGTTGCACCTACCACGGTTTCTGCAACAAAGCCGATGACTTTATCTGCGCCTAACTGCAAAATTTTATCTTCTAAAGCATTGGCTGCGCGCAAAGCGTAATCCGCTTCCGTTTCTGAATCATATTGGTGTCGATAGGCATAACAAGCAGGAATGAGATGTGCCTCAGGTAAAATTGGCCGAAACATTTGCTTGCGCCATTCATTGCCTGCAATCGCCAACGTTTTAATCGTATTGCCGTGATAGCTTTGTTCACGTGCAATAAAATGCGTGCGCTGAGGCTCGCCTACTTCAACAAAATATTGCCGTGCAAGTTTTAAGGCCGCTTCGTTGGCTTCAGAACCGCCCGTGACAAAATAAACTTTATCCATGTTTTCAGGCGCATCTGAAATTAACTTAGCCGCTAATGTTTCAGCAATGTCTGAGGTGAAAAATGATGTGTGCGCATAAGGGATGGAATCAATCTGCCGTTTAATGGCATCCTTCACTACTTGATTACTATGGCCGAGGCAAGAGACCGCCGCGCCACCGCAAGCATCTAGATAACGCTTACCGTTTGTATCAATCAAATATGCACCCTCACCTCCCGCAATTTTCGGTAAGCTTGCTTTACTATGACGATGGAGAATATGTGTCTTCATTTTGACTATCGTGAGCAGTTATGCATTTAACATATTATCTCTATTTAGATAGTGTATGATACCCCCAACAGTAAACTTTATTGCGCTTCATTATGTCGCTGTTTTATAGATTTCACTGTCACGATTTATATTAATAAACTATTCAAAGAAAGAGGAGTAATGCATCATGAAAAAACAATTTAAACTATCCGTCATCGCGGCAGGCTTTGCGCTTGGCTCTATGGCTTCCACACCCACCATCGCTGCTGAAACTTTTGTCACCATCGGCACAGGCGGCCAAACAGGCGTTTATTACGTCGTTGGCGGCGCGATTTGTAAGCTGGTAAATCGTGGCTCAAAAGACCATGACATCAAATGTACCCATACAACGGGTGGCTCAGTTAAGAATATTAACGGCCTCCGTGCAGGCGATTTAGACATGGGCGTAGCGCAATCAGATTGGCAATATCACGCTTATAACGGCACTGCACCTAAGAAATTCCCAGAAGGTGCTTATACTGATTTACGCGCGGTTTTCTCGGTTCATCCTGAACCTTTTACCGTGGTCGCACGCGCAGATTCGGGCATCACCACCTTTGATGATCTTCGTACCAAACGCGTCAATATTGGCGATCCTGGTTCAGGCGCACGCGGTACCTTTGAAGTAGTGATGGATAAATTAGGTTGGAAGATGGAAGATTTCAAACTTGCTTCTGAGCTTAAATCTTCTGAGCAATCTCAAGCCTTATGCGATAATAAAGTGGATGCGATTGTCTTTACGGTTGGCCACCCAAGCGGCACGATCAAAGAAGCAACGACTTCTTGTGATTCTAAATTGATCGAAGTAACAGGCTCAGAAATTGATGCATTGGTTTCTGAAAATGCATTCTATGCAACCGCAGCGATTCCAGGCGGCATGTATAAAGGCACTGATGCAGACACTACAACATTTGGTGTGGGCGCAACGTTTGTGACGAATACACAAGCGAGTGATGAAGTTATCTACCAAATGGTGAAAGCCGTTTTTGGTAACTTTAAGCGTTTCAAAAAGTTACACCCTGCCTTCGCAAACTTAAAAGAAGAGAATATGATTAAGAATAATCTCTCTGCCCCATTACATGACGGCGCGGTTCGCTACTACAAAGAACGCGGCTGGATGTAAGTTTAATCAATACAAGCAGAGGGTTTTTACCCTCTGCTTTTTATTGTTCAGGTCAAAATATATCAACATTCTTAAACCTACATAACATTCATCGTAGGTCGATCTAAAAACTAATAACAACGCACTACGCTATTTTATAAAGCCTTAATTTTTAAATCTTTCACACATCAAAACATGGCTATTATTGATCTTCCGTAAAACAATAACGAACACGAGGATACGTTTTCATGAGCACTCAAACCGAATCACAGGCCCAAGCCTCCAGCGAAGCCTTAGACGAAATGGTCGCCTCCTCCGATACGGGTGGACGTAACCCCTCTAACCCCGCGGTTGCAAAATTTATCGGTACCGTTGCAATAATATGGTCGCTTTTCCAACTCTGGATTGCCTCACCGTTGCCCTTTATTTTTGGTGTCGGTGTTTTTAACGATACCGAATCGCGGTCCATTCATTTGGCCTTCGCGATCTTCCTAACTTATTTAGCCTACCCTGCTTTTTCTAAATCGCCTCGAGATCATATTCCGATCATCGACTGGGTGCTGGCCATTGTCGGTGCTTTTTGCGCGGGCTATTTATATTTATTCTACGCGTCTTTATCCAACCGGCCCGGCGCGCCCATCCAGCAAGACATCATTGTCGCGTGTGTCGGCATGGTCTTATTACTCCTTGCCACTTGGCGCGCCTTAGGCCCACCGCTGATGATCGTTGCAATTATTTTCTTGTTATATTGCTTTGGTGGCCAACAAATGCCCGGCATTTTAGCCTGGAAAGGCGCTTCCTTTGGTGCGGTTGCGGATAACCAATGGCTCTCAACTGATGGTGTGTTCGGCATCGCTTTAGGCGTTTCGACTGGCTTTGTTTTCTTGTTTGTTTTGTTCGGTGCCTTGTTAGATAAAGCAGGTGCAGGTAACTATTTCATCAAAGTGGCTTTTTCATTATTAGGCCATTATCGCGGCGGCCCAGCAAAAGCTGCCGTGGTTTCATCTGCGATGACGGGCTTAATCTCTGGCTCTTCAATTGCCAATGTAGTCACCACAGGCACTTTCACCATCCCAATGATGAAGCGCGTTGGCTTTTCATCTGAAAAAGCGGGTGCGGTAGAAGTGGCTTCATCCGTTAACGGGCAAATCATGCCGCCAGTAATGGGCGCTGCCGCCTTTTTGATGGTTGAGTATGTTGGTATCAGTTATTTTGAAGTGGTCAAACACGCCTTCATTCCTGCTTTGATTTCTTACATCGCACTGGTTTATATCGTGCATTTAGAATCAATGAAACTCGATATGCAAGGCTTGCCACGGCGCACGGAGCCACGGCCTTTCATTCAAGCGGCCATGCGGTTCATCTTGGGCTTATTATTAATTTGCGTGGTGAGCTTTGGCGTTTATTATGGCTTAGGTTGGTTAAAACCAGTTGCGGGTGATTCAGCCAGCTGGATCGTCGCTGCAGGCTTGGGGCTTGTTTATGTTTTACTGGCTAAACGTTGCGCTTCGGTGCCTGATCTTGAAATTGATGACCCTTACGCACAAGTCGTAGAGTTGCCTGATCCAAAACCCACCATTCGCTCTGGCTTGCATTATTTGCTTCCAGTGATTGTGCTGATCTGGTGCTTGATGGTTGAACGCTTAAGCCCGGGCTTATCTGCTTTCTGGGCTACCGTGCTAATGATCGTTATTTTGATCACACAGCGGCCATTATTTGCTTTTTTCCGCGGCGAAAAAGGCCTCGGGCTTTATGCCAAAAAAGGTTTTAGTGAGCTGGTTGACGGCTTAGAGACAGGCGCTCGAAACATGATCGGCATCGGCATCGCTACTGCAACAGCGGGCATCATCGTCGGCGCAGTTTCTTTAACGGGCGTTGGTTTAGTATTGGCTGATTTAGTTGAAATTATTTCAGGTGGTCATTTGATGCTCATGTTGATGTTCACCGCTATTTTGAGTCTAATCTTAGGCATGGGCTTGCCCACAACCGCTAACTATATCGTGGTGTCGTCTTTACTCGCCCCCGTCATCGTCACCCTTGGCCAGCAATCTGGTTTAATCGTACCGTTGATTGCCGTGCATTTATTCGTGTTCTACTTTGGCATCATGGCAGACGTCACCCCACCTGTAGGCTTAGCCTCATTTGCCGCCGCCGCCATTTCTGGTGGTGACCCAATGCGAACAGGTTTCGTCGCTTTCTTTTATAGTATGCGCACAGCGGTATTACCATTCTTGTTTATCTTCAACACCGATATGTTGCTGATGGATGTAGGCTGGGCAGGGGGTATTTTTATATTCATCATCTCTACCATTGCAATGCTATTGTTTGCAGCCTCAACACAAGGCTGGTTTATCGATCGAAATAAACTATGGGAATCTGCCGCTTTACTCTTAATCGCATTCACTTTATTTAGGCCTGGCTTTTGGATGGAGATGGTTTCACCCTCTTTTGAAAAGGTCGCGCCTGCACAGATATTTGAATCTGCTAAAGCGCTTGATCAAGGCGAGACGATCAAAATTAGAATCTTAGGCGAAGATGATGTCGGCAAGGAACGTTCATTTGTTACTTTGTTAGATCTTGGTGAAGGCGATACAGGTGAAGATAAAATCATGAACGCAGGCCTAGAGCTGATCCAAAATGATGAACAGCAATACATCGTTGATAATGTCGGTTATGAAAGTACCGCTGAAGCGGCAGGCTTTGATTTTGACCAAGTCATTCAAGAAGTGTTTGTACCGAAATCACACCTACCCAAACAG
>JAZGFQ010000139.1:0-5042 GCA_036479635.1 Arenicellales bacterium | reverse complement strand
GGTGACATTATTCAAAGCATAGGTAGACCTGCGCGGCACCGCGCCGGGCATATTCGCCACGCAATAATGCACCACATCATCCACAATAAACGTTGGGTCAGCGTGCGTAGTGGCATGCGAGGATTCAAAGCAACCGCCTTGGTCTATCGCTACATCCACCAACACTGAACCTGCTTGCATCTGCTTAATCATGGCGCTAGTCACTAACTTTGGCGCTTCTGCACCTGGAATTAATACGCCGCCGATGACTAAGTCCGCAGCAATAACGTGCTGCTCTAAAGCATCAGTGGTGGAATAAACCGCTTTGGTTGAATTGCCGAACTGCTGCCAGTGTTGCTCTAAGGTATCAGGGTTTCGGTCTAACACTGTCACATCCGCGCCCATGCCCACGGCAATCGCAGCGGAATGCGTGCCCACCACACCTGCGCCAATAATCACCACTTTAGCAGGTTCAACCCCTGGCACACCGCCAAGTAATTTACCCAGCCCACCATTGGGTTGCTCCAAGCAATGCGCGCCTGCTTGAATGGCTAAACGACCTGCCACTTTTGACATCGGTGCTAATAAAGGCAAGCCGCCTCGGGCAGAAGTTACGGTTTCATAAGCAATACACACCGCTCCGCTGTTTACTAAAGCTTTGGTTTGCTCAGGGTCTGGCGCAAGATGTAAATAGGTATAAAGAATTTGATCTTCCCTGAGCATTGCGCATTCCACTGCTTGTGGCTCTTTGACCTTCACGATCATATCCGCCTCAGCAAAGATCTGCTCAGCGGTCTCTGAAATATCAGCGCCTGCTGCTCGATAATCTTCATCGGTCGCACCGATGCCCGAACCTGCCTGAGTTTGCACCATCACACTATGCCCGTGCGCACATAATTCACGCGCGCTGGTGGGCGTCATGCCAACGCGATACTCATGGTTTTTGATTTCTTTAGGGACACCGACTTTCATGCTACAACCTCGATTGAATTAACTGACAAAAATCACACGCATTAGAAGTACTAATGCACAATAAAGCTGATGTTATTTATTGCTTAAAGATGAACATAGTACCAGTCTAAAACAGTGCGCCGTACCAGCTCATCAACGCGCTAGATTTTAATCAACACTCTCTTGCACCAGCTTCGCTAATAAGGGAATACCCTGCTCGATTTGCTCAATCGAAATAGATGAAAATCCTAATCGAAAATACTCACGTCCATCCATATCATTATGAAAGAAAGCACCGCCGGGATCAATCAACACGCCTTGTGCTTTTGCCTTTTCAGCTAAGGCCTCAGAATCCATTCCTTTAGGGCCGCGCACCCAATATGATGAGCCACCAAACACCAATTTTGGCGAAGCATTGGGAAAATATTCATCAAGCATTTTGCGCATCACATGTGAACGATTATCGAGCGTATGGCTGATACGGCGCACCAAGGAATCGTGATAACCTCGTTTTAAAAACACGCTAACGATATATTGATTATTCGCAGGCGTATGGCGCAACATCAGGCGGCGCAAGGCGCGCATCTGTTTGATAAACGCTTTAGGGCCGACCACATAACCCAAACGAATTCCGGGCGCGATGGTTTTAGATAAACTGCCTAAATGAATCACCCTGCCATCGGCATCTAAACTTTTTAAGGCGGGCGTGGCTTCACCGACATAATTTAGTTCAGATTCGTAATCGTCTTCTATGATAATGAAATCATGCTCATGTGCCGACTCAAGCAAGGCTAAGCGCCGAGTTTTTGGCATGGTAACCGTAGATGGAAACTGGTGGCTGGGCGTGGTGTAAACGCAATCACAGCCTTGTAAGCGTTCATCAACCACCATGCCCGCCTCATCAATCTCTAATAACACCATTTTTTGGGTGTTGGTTAAAAAAGTATTGCGCGCATCAGGATACCCCGGGTTTTCCATACCAATGGTTTTGGTGTGATCTAATAACAACTCTGCCACCATATAAATGGCATTTTGTGCACCCACCGTAATAAGAATTTCATCTTCATCCACAAAGATACCGCGACGAGGCAGCAATTTTTCGCGCACTTGCTGAATTAAGCCTGCGTTGTCTTGATCAACGCTATCGCGCGCCCAGTCATGAATCGCCGATAAATTCGCGGCCTCACGGCAACATTCACGCCAATCTGCCACAGGAAATAGCTTTTGCGTATATTGCCCATAAATAAACGGGTAAGGGTAAGATTGCCAATCATTCGGCCGATAATAATACGGTAGATAATGCGGCTTTTGACATAAACGCGTATTCCAATCCACACTTGTATTCTCAAGCGCATCTGCACCACGTTTATTAGGCTCGACATAGCCCTCTAAAACATCCTTGCACACATAAAAACCACTGCGCTCACGCGATTCAATAAAGCCCTCATCCATCAAGCTTAAGTACGCCTGTACCACGGTATTACGCGAAACTTTTAACTGCTCAGCTAATTTGCGTCCAGACGGCAACACGCAGCCTGCAGGCAACTGCTTATTTAAAATCGCACTGACCATCATTTCTTGAATCTGAGCTTGCAAAGTGCCGTGGCGCTTGCCATCGGTTTTGGGTGGGAGCTGGAATAGGTAATCTGTCATCTTGGTTTTTATAATGGATGAAGGTTTAACTAAGGTTTTTTAAATTCTATTCCTCTTAGACAAAAATGTCTTGTATTAAAACGACTGTCTTTAACCATTTTTATGTGAAAAATGAGTAGTTTCACCTATAGGAATATGAGTAGTTCTACTCATAGCTTAGCTGGCAAGGGTTTTGTATGGTTTAAGAAATATAAATTAACCAATACTGATTGCATATGGACATACTACCCCAGAGTGTTTCACGCTTATTTAGATTGAACAAAACTTCAAATCACACATTCTTTAGCAAGTTGTTGATTGGCTACATGCGCGCCCTTCTTTTAGTAATTACAAATCAAGCGGCCGCCAACATCTATGCACCTCAACTGGTTGAAGATATCATTCCTGGAACAGAAGGCTCATACCCCCAAAAACTCATCGAATATCAAAGCAAGCTGTATTTTACTGCTGAGAACGCTTCATTTAATAGGGAGCTTTGGGTATCTGATGGCACTGCATCTGGAACAGAGCTTGTAAAAAATATTTATCCACAAGGAAATTTTTTTGGTGAAATAAATGGTAGTTTGTATTTTCAAGGCTGGGACACGACGTATGGTTCTGAAATGTGGCGCTCTGATGGAACGACTGCCTCAACCAATATAGTCAAAGATATTTATCCCGGTTCAAGCGGTGCTGGAGCGGGTAGATTCACCCTATCTAATGGCTCCATCTTTTTTGCTGCTCGTGATGAAAGCACAGGGGACGAACTATGGAAAACCAATGGTCTTGCTGCTGGAACTCAACAGGTTAAAGATATTCAGCCTGGCTCGCGTGGGTCAGGTGTCAACTATTTGACCGATGTCAATGGTACTTTATTTTTCCGAGCCCAAGATAGTCTTGCTGGTAATAATGGGTTTGAGCTTTGGAAATCCGACGGCACTGCAGCAGGCACTGTCTTAGTAAAAGATATTAGGCCAGGTTTAAATGGCTCATTTCCAAAATATTTAATCAATTTTGCTGGTACATTATATTTTTATGCCTCAGACGGCGCGGAAAACTATGGACTATGGAAATCAGATGGTACGTCTGCAGGCACGGTAATTGTTAAGCCCTCTATTGTAGTGTATTCAACACCTGTTATTTATAATGGCGTAATGTATTTTAGCGCACATGACGCTGCTCATGGTCACGAACTCTGGAAATCCGATGGAACCGCCGCGAACACTGTCATGGTAAAAGATATTGACCCTGGCACTGAGGGCTCACTGCCAGGTGGGTTTAAAATCGTTAATGGCATATTATATTTTACAGTTGCAGCAACTAAAGCAGGCAGAAGATATGGTAACGAACATATCTGGAAAACGGATGGCACTGCGGCTGGCACGGTGTTTGTCAAAGACACCAACCCACTTGGAAACTCAAATCCTCGTGATTTTATCGAATTTGATGGTATGCTGTATTTTACGGCCAGAAATGAAAATAATAAGCATAAAATATGGAAATCTGATGGCACGAGCGCTGGAACAACAACCGTTGAAGACATCACCCCTAATTCAACTTTTGACTACCCTTCCTCGCTCACAAAAGTAGGCAATACTCTTTTTTTAAGCGCCTATGATGATATCCATGAACAAGAGTTATGGAAATTAGTCGAATTAATAACAGCTAGCGCATCAGTCGATTCAAACGGAGCCCTAGATATCACCAGCGCGTCTGCTTTTAGTGGCGATACCGCCAGTTTTATGGTGACCCCCAACAACGGTAATTATGAAACAGACTCAACAGTAGGCGGGAATTGCCCCGCTGGCACGTGGAACGGATCGACTTATACAACGGGTAATCTTGTGAGTGATTGTAATGTTAGTTTTACGCATTCTGTTGCAGATCACACTGTCACACCTAGCGCAGGTGCAAATGGAAGCATAACCCCCACGACCGCTCAGATTGTGAGCCATAATGCCACGACAGCATTCACGGTTACCGCCAATGCAAACTATTCTGCCTCGGTTGCTGGAAGTTGCGGCGGCGCATTATCAGACGATACTTATACGACCGAAGCTATTACTGAAAACTGTACGGTTGAGGCCAGTTTTACCTTAAACAATGTCGCGCCTGTTATCACTGAAGGCGCAAGCATCGATATCAGCCTAGATGAAGACAACCAACCCACCGCTTTTAGTTTAACCCTCAATGCAACCGACCTAAACAACGATACCTTAACGTGGCGAGTCTCTAGCGCTGCGAGCAAAGGTATTGCTATGGCAAGTGACACAGGCCTATTTAAAACCATTGCCTACGCACCCAATGCCAATGTAAATGGTTCAGATCAATTTGTGGTGGAAGTCAGTGATGGTGTATTACAAGACACCATCATGGTTAACCTCAGCATTAACCCTGTTGATGATGCACCTAAGATCATCAACGCCCCAAGCTTTGTTAACGTAAACGAAGACGCACCTGACACCTTACTCGATTTGAGC
>JAZGFQ010000138.1:0-3449 GCA_036479635.1 Arenicellales bacterium | reverse complement strand
TGCGAGCATTGTGTGAACAATTTGATGGTGTATTGGTGTCAACCAGTGCTAACCTTCAAACCCAGCCAGCTTTAAAAACAGCGCTTGCCTGCCAGCAATGTTTCGGTGATACACTTGATTACATCGTGGGTCTGCCCATACAGGGGCGCGAAATGCCTAGTGATATTATAGATGCACGCTCAGGGCGCGTGATTCGATCCGCCTGATATTTATCCGAATTATTTTATGAATGAAGCCAATTTAGAAACGGTCAAAGCCTACTTGTTATCTCTACAAGACACTATCTGTACAGGCATTGAGCAAGAAGAACCTACCGCCAGTTTCCAAGCTGACCAATGGCAACATGCCAATGGCGGTGGAGGCATTAGTAAAGTAATTACCGGCGAGATTATCGAAAAGGGCGGGGTTAACTTTTCGCATGTTAAAGGTGAAGCTTTGCCAGCGGCGGCCTCAGCTAAGCGTCCAGAGATTGCGGGCAAGCCTTTTGAGGCGATGGGGGTCTCGGTGGTGATTCACCCGATGAACCCACACGTGCCCACTACTCACGCTAATGTGCGGTTTTTTGTGGCTGATCCTGATGGTAAAAACCCTTTATGGTGGTTTGGTGGTGGCTATGATTTAACCCCGTATTATGCGAATGAAGAAGATGTGATTGCTTGGCATCAAAGCGCTTTGGATGCATGTAGCCCCTTTGGTGAAGATTATTACGCACGCTTCAAAGAATGGTGTGATGAGTATTTTTATCTTAAGCATCGAGACGAGCAACGCGGTGTTGGTGGTTTATTTTTTGATGATTTCAACGAACAAAGCTTTGAGCATGCGTTTGGTTTCATGCAGAGTGTGGGCAATGCTTTCATAAAGGCGTATCAACCTATCCTGAATAAACGCAAAAACATACCATTCACAGAAACTGAGCGCTCCTTTCAGGCCTATCGCCGTGGTCGCTATGTGGAATATAATTTACTCTATGATCGCGGTACGATTTTTGGGCTGCAATCGAATGGCCGCACTGAATCAATTTTGATGTCTCTACCGCCTAAAGTTGAATGGCATTATAATTATCAGCCAGAAGTGGGCAGCCCAGAAGCTAGACTCACCGATTATTTCTTAAAGCCTAGAGATTGGTTGGCTTAAACCCATACATTACATCAATGTAGGCGCGAAAATGAAAATCACTGTTTCTGACGTTACTCAGGCTGATAAGCCACAATGGGAAGCGCTCTATCAAGCTTATGCTGCGTTTTATAATATGCCGATGACGCGTGCTACTTTAGATATCGTCTGGTCATGGATTACGGATAACAATCATCCATTTTATGCATTCATCGCTAAGAATGAAAAGGGTGATGCTTTGGGTTTAGCACATTGTCGCGCCATGCCGTCACCTTTACGCGGAGCGATGGTGGGGTTTTTAGATGACTTATATGTCGCACCTGAATCGAGAGGCACCGGCTGCGTTCAAGCCTTGTATCAGGCACTTAACGCACAGGGGCAGCGTGAGAACTGGCCTTTTATTCGCTGGATAACCGCGGAAGATAATAATAGAGCCCGTGCCTCTTACGGCAAAATTGCTCAGAAAACGCATTGGCTAACATACCAAATGGCCGTTGAATGAAGTACGTGATTGATCAATCCCTCAAGGCTGAAAACGGGTGAGGTTTATATATACGCTCCTTTTATACTGCTTATTGCCAGTTATACTCCTTAGGCTGGTCTATCGCTCAATTAAAAACCCAGCGTACAGCCAAAGAGTGCCTGAGCGCTTTGGTTTTATGGGGGCGAAGGCGAGAAATCATGGCATTAAAAAAGGCGGTATTTGGGTGCATGCAGTATCGGTGGGTGAAGCCATTGCCGCGATTAAATTAATCAAGGCGTTGCAAGAAGAATACCCTGAACAATCTATGACCGTTACTTGCGGTACCCCAACGGGCTCTGAGATTATTCAAAACCAACTGGGTAGTAGCGTATTCCATGTCTATTTCCCCTATGATTACCCTGGCAGCGTTAGGCGTTTTCTAAGCGTGGTTAAACCACGTCTGGGCATTATTATGGAAACTGAACTGTGGCCTAATTTATTCCATAAAGCATCGAGTTCAGGCGTTAAGATATTAATTTCTAATATGAGGTTAAGTGATGGTTCTTTTAAGAATTATCAGAAATTTTCGAAACTTGCCTCTTCAACCTTTGAGCAAGTAGATCAATTCTTAGTGCAAACTGAGACGGATGCTAAGCGAGCTATCGTGCTGGGTGCAGAGGCTGAAAAAGTTAGTATAGTCGGAAACTTAAAATTTGACCTTGATCGCGCTGGCTTATTAGATAAGGCTCAGAAAGCGATACTACAAACACAGTTCAACCTAGACAGATTAACTTGGTTAGCTGGCAGCACCCACGCAGGTGAAGATGAAATAATCTTGAGCGTGCATCAACAATTACTTAAAACATGGCCTAATTTATTGCTCATCATCGCACCGCGTCACCCAGAGCGTTTTGAGACGGTGCTTCAATTAGCCAAACAAAGTTTTAATACACAAAAGCGTAGCCTCATTTCGCCTGAAAATGTTTTAGCCAGCACGACACAAGTATTAATAGCTGACAGCATGGGTGAGCTCAACCAGTTTATTCAAATCAGTGACTGGGCTTTTATTGGCGGCAGTTTAGTGCCAGTAGGTGGGCACAATATTCTAGAGGCTTGTGCAGCCTCCGTGCCCGTGATCTTTGGCCAGCATATGCAAAATTTTCGCCAGATTGCACAACGCGTTAAAATAGCAGAAGCGGGCATTCAGGTAAGCGATGAATTGGGTTTATGTGAAGCATGTAAAGCGTTTGCTGCTCATTCATCTGAGCGGGTCAAAATGGGTCAGAACGGGCGTGTGTTAATGGCGCAACATCAAGGGACTTTGGGTAAAACGATGATTTTAATCAAATCATTGATGTCTTAATACTAAAACAAACATCAACATTGATAAACAGAAATCACCGTGAATCATCATGTGTTGATGACTGCTTTTTAGGCATTTTACGATAAATAGATATATGACTGAACTCAGTGCATATTATAAGAAACTGTAAATCTCTAGAGAACAGGTGTATGTTCATTTAAGTGACAAATTGTAACGAGCATTGATCTTTGAGTTAGCGTTAGGCATATTTGTAAGTAATTAATCACTTACATGACAACCCATTTTAATGCCATGCGTAAAACACACGAACAACGCAAAACTGAAATCATTCAAACTGCCTTAGTGTTGGCGGCGGAGCTGGGTGTTAAGAAAGTCACGACTCAAGTGATTGCGGATAAAATCGGGGTATCACAAGCCACTATCTTTCGGCATTTTAAAACCCGAGAATTGATCTTCGTATTAGCGATTGAATGGCTTTCAGGCCAGATGTATGCGCAGTTATCGCCCTATTTTAGTGATAATACTCAGCTGGCAAGCACCAGATTAAAC
>JAZGFQ010000137.1:0-2325 GCA_036479635.1 Arenicellales bacterium | reverse complement strand
TAAAATATTGCCCAGGATACATCTGAAAATAAGTTTCAAAAAAGCGCTGATGATCACCATATAAAGTGCGCATTTGCCCCGGCCATGGGCGTGTGATAGTTAAATTTCCACTGGTCGCACCTTCAAGTTCCTTGCCTTCTTCATCAACCAATGCAGGCACCACGCCAAAGAATGGCCGCGTGGCCGAGCCCGGTTTAAGCGCGGTTGCGCCAGGCAAAGGCGTGATTAAAATACCGCCTGTTTCAGTTTGCCACCAAGTATCAACAATCGGGCAGTTTTCATTGCCTATCACTTTGTAATACCATTCCCAAGCTTCAGGGTTAATCGGCTCACCGACTGAACCCAAGGTGCGTAAAGACGATAAATCATGTTGTTTTACGAAATCATCGCCTTGGCCCATTAAGGCGCGCAGTGCGGTCGGTGCGGTGTAAAAAATATTGACTTTATGCTTAGCGCACACTTGCCAAAAACGCCCCGCATCAGGGTAAGTCGGCACGCCTTCGAACATTAAAGTGGTGGCACCATTAGTTAAAGGGCCATAAACGATATAAGAGTGACCCGTCACCCAGCCTACATCAGCGGTACACCAATAAACATCGCCATCGTGATAATCAAACACATATTTATGCGTCATCGCAGCATAGAGTAAATAGCCACCGGTGGTGTGCAACACACCCTTGGGCTTGCCCGTTGAACCTGATGTGTATAAAATAAATAATGGGTCTTCGGCGTCCATTTCTTCTGCAGGGCAATCGTCTGATACTTCGGCCACCGCTTCGTGATACCAAATATCACGGCCTGCCTGCCAAGCAATTTCTCCACCTGTGCGTTTAATCACCACCACCGTATGCACATTCGGGCAAGATTCCATGGCTTTATCTGCATTAACTTTAAGCGGAACGGCTTTGCCGCCGCGCACGCCCTCATCTGCAGTGATCACCACTTGGCAATCTGAATCTAAAATTCGGTCTTTCAGTGCTTCAGGCGAAAAACCACCAAACACAATGGAATGCACAGCACCGATACGCGCACAAGCCAACATCGCGACTGCCGCTTCTGCCACCATCGGCATATAAATTGAAATTCGATCGCCCTTTTTAACGCCACGGTCTTTCAGCACATTGGCTAAACGGCACACCCGCGCGTGTAAATCTTTATAAGTAATATGCTCATCTGAGTTTGGGTCATCCCCTTCCCAAATAATAGCGGTTTGGTCGCTACGTTTTTCTAAGTGCCTATCTACTGCATTAACGCAAACGTTTAACTTACCGCCCTCAAACCATTTAATTTCAGCCTTGTGGTAATCCCATTCTTGCACGGTATCCCATTTCTTCGACCAATCTAAAAAGGTATCTGCCTGCTCTGCCCAAAAGGTATCAGGGGCATTAATGGATTGATCGTACATTTCAAGGTATGTATCGTTATCAATATGTGCGCGCGCTTCCCATGCTTTTTGTACCGCATAGACGTGTTCTTCACTCATTTAGGACTCCTCTGGGCTTGAATTAAATTAGGGTTATAAAGCTTATTATATTGCGTTAAACACAGAAGGTACACCATACGAAAGTATAAAGCGTACCTAATCATTTCAAGACATAAATTTACCTTGTACTGAACGTATTAAATTGACTCTCCGCCACGCCTTGCATAAAATCGCCCCACGTTTGGATCAAGGGAACAAGGTTTAATGCCTTGGCTGCCCCCGCAACTGTATGCGTTTTTTGATTTACATCACCACTGGCCTAAGAAAGGCTGGGAAGGGTAAATTAAAGTTAAACGCGAGCCAGGAGACCTGCTTCATTCGTTCGTGCTACCAACGGGGCGTTGGAGAAGCTTGCGCTATGCGCATGTCATTATATCTTCCCTCTTTTGTAGCGATTACTTAAGCTGGCATTTTAAATGCTCGCTTTAATTTTGATTGGATAATCGCAAAATGAAACACTCAGTTTTAACATTAACACCCCTTGCTGCCGCTTTGGCATTAAGTGTCTTTACCACCGCCTTTGCGCAAGAAACCGCCACCCTAGAAGAGACCATCGTTTACGGCAGTTTTGTGCCGATTAATGCTATGAAAACAGGTAGCGCATACAGCGTTTTAGATGCAAAAACGATTGAAAACGCGGGCATAGTCCAAGTTTCAGATTTACTTAAAATGCTACCAGGCATTGCGGTTTCTCGCTTTGCTGGGCGCGGCAGTTTAACCGAGATTCGAATACGAGGCGCGGAATCAAACCATGTGCTGGTGACTATTGACGGCATTGAAGTTAACTCAGAAGCCACTGGTGGCGGCGCACAATTTGCGGGATTAACCAGTAATGATATCGC
>JAZGFQ010000136.1:0-4573 GCA_036479635.1 Arenicellales bacterium | reverse complement strand
AATAACACCGCCATTGCAGCGACACAAAAACCGTGGGTTTGGTTAGTCAACCCTGATGCCTTTGTTAAGACAGATTGCTTACAAACTTTGCTTGGCGAAGTGTCTGAAAATAACAATGTAAAAGCTTTTTCAGCAGAGTTAGTGAGTGCCAATGATCATGCGCAATTAGATGGGCAGGGTGATTGTTATCATATCAGTGGCTTAGTGTGGCGGCGCAAACATGGCCAGGAAAGATCAGGCCGTCAAAGCACGTTGCCCATGTTTTCGCCGTGCGCCGCATCGGCCTTATATTCGCGCGAGGCTGTGTTGGAAGTGGGGGGCTTTGATGAAGATTATTTTTGTTATATCGAAGACGTTGATCTTGGTTTTCGGCTGCGCTTAGCGGGTTATGATTGCTTGCATGTGAAAGATGCGATTACTTATCATGTCGGCTCTGCGATCACCGAACGAGACAGCGATTTTTCGATTTACCACGGGCATCGAAATTTGGTTTGGACGTATTTCAAAAACATGCCAACGGCTAAGCTTTGGCAGTGCTTACCGCAACACCTATTAATGAACCTTGTGAGTATTGTGTATTACAGTTTAAAAGGTCGCCCAGGGGTGATTCTGAAAGCCAAATGGCACGCGATTAAAGGCTTGCATTCGCATATTCAAAAACGTAAAAAGCCAGCTCAAGGAACGCAATCCGTTGTTAACTTTATGGCGGGTGGCTGGTTAACACCTTATCGAGGTCGCCATGATTAATCAAATAGGCGAAGTTGGAGAAGCTGTTTGTGATGTGGTGATGGTGAACTTCAATGCGGGTGCCTTTTTAGATCGCGCGGTTAAATCGGTGTTTAGTTCCACTGTGCCGGTGGCCTTGCAGTTAGTCGATAACGCCTCGGTGGATGACAGCATTGCGCAAATCAAACAACTTAACCCAAATGGGCATCAGTTTAATATTCATCAAAACGCTGAAAACCTAGGTTTTTCAAAAGCTGTGAATATTGGCGCAAAAGCAGGCAGCGCGGCGTATGTTTTACTCTTAAACCCAGATTGCGAAATCCACCCGCATACCATTGAAAATTTACTGATTGAGGCTGAAAAATGTGCTGATCTAGGTATTTTAGGCGCACTGGTGTTTAACGAAAACGGCACCGAGCAGCGTGGTTGCAGACGTTTAGAGCCAACCTTTATGCGCAGTATGGTCACGGCGCTGCGCTTAGGAAAACACTTCCAAAGCGTGAACTTACAGCATGAGCCTTTGCCTGATGCGGCGATGAGTTTAGATGCCGTCTCTGGTTCTGCGATGCTCATTAAACGTACCGTATTTGAAAGTGTTTCGGGCATGGATGAGGGTTATTTTCTACACGTTGAAGATTTAGATATTTGTCGACGCGTGCGTGAAGCAGGTAAGAAAGTTTACTTCACGCCTGATGTGTCTTTGTTTCATCATCATGGCGCGTCCAGCCATGCTGTGCCCGTTAAAACGGAATGGCATAAGCACCAAGGCATGTTGCGCTATCAAAGTAAATTTCAGCAACCGAATCAAAGCGCGCTGCGTTCGCTGCTCACGCGTGGCGTGATTTATCTTAATTTTGCTTTATCTATTGTGCGCAAGCGCTTAGCGCGTTCGAACACGGATAGCCAGCCCATTATTACGAGCTTGGTGAATCGTTTTGAAGCCGCCACTTTGATCACGGGCGCAAGCAGTGATCTGGGCTTGGCAACATTGCGCGAATTAAAACAAACGCCAAATGTGATTGCGCTCAGCCGTGCTTCAAATTTTCCGCCTGCGGTGTCTGATGCGCTATGGCTGAATTGGTCATATTTCGATAAAGTGCCGAAAGCTGATTTTTCAGGTGCTAAAACTTGGTTAGCTTTATCGCCTATTTGGTCTGCGCCTAAGATGGCCGAAACACTAGCGCGCTTTGGTAAAATTACACGCGTGGTGGCGATGAGCTCTAGCAGTATTGAAGGAAAATCTGAGACAAAAAGCACTAAAGAAAAGAGAGTATTGAAAGATTTAATCCAAGGAGAATTAGGCTTACTAAAATGGGGTGAGGCGCAACAAATAGCGGTGACGATTTGCCGTCCGAGCATGATTTATGGCGGTGATAACAACCAAAATGTTGCCTTTATTCAGCGCATGATTCGCCGCTTTGGTTTTTTCCCATTAATCTCAAAGGGCACAGGCTTGCGTCAGCCTGTGCATGTGGATGATTTAGCCAAGGCATTAAGCGCGTTGATAGTTAAGCCTGATTTGAATCAAAAGACCTATACGCTAGCAGGGGCGGAGCGCTTGAGTTATCAATCGATGTTAGCGCGTATATTCGAGGCCGAGCATAAACCGGTTAAGTTGCTGCGCGTGCCTGAAAAATTATTAATGCGCTTGGTGAATGTGTTGTCCTATATTCCAGGTTTAAGCTTCATTAATCCTGAAATGGTAGCGCGCATGGACGATGATTTGGTTTATGATAACCAGCCTGCAGCGCAAGACTTTGCCTACAACCCTGAAAAATTTAGACCTTAACCCTGTGATGACACAATAACTTGCACGATGAAAAAAATAAAAACAGCCATTATTGGAGGCTCAGGGTTAAGCACCCTGAAAAACCTTAAAAATATTCGCCGAGAAGTAGGGCGTACGCCGTATGGCGATCCATCTGCGCCCTTAACCATCGGCACGATTTCAGGCGAAGAGGTGGTGTTTTTACCGCGCCATGGTTTGAGCCACCAGATTCCGCCACACCGAGTGAATTATCGCGCTAATATTTGGGTGTTGAAATCGATGGGCGTTGAAAGAATCTATGCGGTGGCGGCGACGGGCGGCATTGATGATGATTTAAACGCAGGTGATATCGTCATTCCAGGTCAGCTTATTGATTACACCTACGGGCGCGAGCAAACTTTTTTTGATGGCGAGAATGGTGACGTTCAGCACATTGATTTCTCGCAGCCTTATACAGAAAATCTCAGAAAAAAACTCATTAAGGCTACCAAGCAAGCGGGCATAAAAGCGCATAAAACAGGCGTATACGCTGCCACTCAAGGCCCACGTTTAGAAACAGCAGCAGAAATTAATCGTATCGCTGGCGATGGCGGCACCATTGTGGGCATGACGGGTATGCCAGAAGCGGCGCTGGCTAAAGAACTAGAGATGGATTATGCGCAAATCTCATTAGTGGTGAACCCAGCGGCAGGCCGAGGGGATGATGAGATGATTTCTTTCGACGATATTTTGAAAAACTTAGATCACGGCATGGACAAAGTGCGTGAAATTCTCGAAGCGTTGTTATCCGCCTAAGCGTATAATTCCCCTCATTCCTTGAGCACTATGATTGTATTATGAATTGGTTAGATCGAATTATTCCGCCGAAAATCAAACGCAGCCGTGAAGCAGATTCAGGCGTACCCAAAGGCTTATGGCGCAAATGCGAAGGCTGTCAATCTGTTTTATATGCAGCGGAACTCATAACAAGCTGCGAAGTGTGCCCTAAATGCGGGCATCATCACCGTATTGGTGGTGAACAGCGGCTAAAATCATTTTTCAAAGAAAACGATTTTGAATTGATTGGAGAAAGCGTCACAACCTTAGATGCGCTTAAATTTAAAGATCTCAAAAAATATAAAGACCGCCTTACCGAAGCTAAAAAGAAAGGCTCGGGCAGTGAGGCTTTATTAGTGGCGCGGGGCTTATTGATTGATCGCCCCGTGATTGTGGCAGCTTTTGATTTTAGCTTTATGGGCGGCTCGATGGGCGCGGTCGTAGGTGAGCGCTTTGTGCGCGGCGTACAAGCGGCGATAGATGAAGGCATTCCTTTTATTTGCTTCTCAGCCAGCGGTGGCGCGCGTATGCAAGAAGGTTTGTTTTCTTTGATGCAATTAAGCAAAACGGTGGCGGCCTTGAAAAAACTCAAAGGCAAGAATATTCCTTATATTTCAGTATTAACCGACCCAACTATGGGTGGCGTATCCGCCAGTTTTGCTATGTTGGGCGATATTATTATTGCAGAGCCAAATGCTTTGGTGGGCTTTGCTGGCCAGCGCGTGATTGAGCAAACGGTGCGTGAAAAATTGCCTGAAGGTTTTCAGCGAGCCGAGTTTTTACTCAAACATGGCTCAATTGATATGATCGTGCCGCGCGGTGAAATGCCTACCAGCGTACATCAATTACTCTCTACTTTATATTTCGATCAACGCGCGTCTGCTTTAGTCGCCAGCTAGTGTAGCCATCTCAATGGCACGCACTTTACCCGAATGGATAGACTATATCCAAACCTTGCACGCGCGTACCATTGATCTAGGCTTGGCGCGTGTGGAGGCCGTTTGGCAAAGATTTAAGCCTGAAAACCTGCCGACCGTCATCACCATTGCCGGCACGAATGGCAAGGGTAGTAGTGTGTCGATGTTGGAATCAGTGTATCAAAAAGCGGGTTATCAAACGGGTGCTTATACCTCGCCGCATTTGGTTCATTTCAATGAGCGCGTTCGCATTAATAATATCTCGGTGGATGATGCAACGCTATTAGCTGCCTTTGAGCGCATTGAAGCTGTGCGCGGTGAGATTGCTTTAACCTTCTTTGAATTT
>JAZGFQ010000135.1:0-4166 GCA_036479635.1 Arenicellales bacterium | reverse complement strand
AAAATCACCATCACCGTTTAAATCTATCCAGCCATATAAGGTTGCAGCAATATCTGCTGAGCCAGGATTGATGACAGGCACATCCAACACGCCTGAACCACCTGCGGTAAACGTGATTGGCCCAACAAAGCCGTCTTCATCGTCTGCATCGCCTGATTTTAAGTTTATATTATTGTCATCACCTAAAGCATCTGGGCTAGGCTGGCCATCAACCTCATTATCGACCGTGACACCAATCACAATACCATTACCCGTTAAACGATGGCTTGGGCCACCACTGGCAAGCAAAGTGCTATAAGAATCGGGCGCATCGGCCAAATCTTTCTCCATGTCCAAAACTTCAACATCACCGCCAACGCCTTTTAAATCATCATGTGCCGCAGTAGGGAAGAAGGCAAACCCCCCAACAGGTTCAACTCGATTCGCAACACCCGTGTTCGTAAAATCATGCGGAAAAGTCATTACGCCATGCGGGTTTTCCTCAACTTTAATATCCGCACTTGTAATAAAGTAATCATATTTTGGGTCGGCTCCATCTAACTCACAGACATCATATACCGCAACGCCACCATAACCATCGTCTGGACCATGCTGACCGTCAAAGCGTAAATTATGCTTGATGTCGATTGCAGTAGCATCAGGCGTCAACGTATATGAAGTACCACCATGGTTATGTGAAGAATATAAAGTGCTGTCACACCCCGTTCTAATACCCGCGACTAATTTTCCATCTGGCGTAAACTCAAGATCAGATACCGCCACCCAACCAGGGTTCTTAGCAAATTCAACTGGCCCACCTACTTCGGCATTATTGTTGTCGCCTGTCAACTGAATTAGCCTTGCAGATTCTGCACCAGAGAAATCACCGCCAGCATCTAAATCGATTGAATAAACACCAGGTGAATTTGCAGCACTATTCGCAGAACCTTCAACATTTAATACCGCCTCCATGGTGCCAAAGAATAATTTTGACCCATCTGGGCTCACTGCTAAACCATAAGGCTTGCGATCTGGCGCTAAGCCCGCACTACCATCATCCGCTACCCATGGATCATGAATGCTGATCACTGCACCTGATTTATCTAAACGATAAATTTTACCATCTTCAAAATTAGAAACAAAAAACTGATCGTGAACCGGGTCAAAAGCTATATTACCCAATGCTGGGCCGGTGGTTCTATTTTTAGTCGATGAGCCTTCGCAACTGACATGCGTAATGTTTTTTGCTTGCTGGGGCAATTGCGCAAAGACACTGGCAGCGCCTGTCACGCGATCAATCTTATACACCGTGCCAGCCGCACCTAAATCATTAACGCCGCCACCAATAGTGCCAAATGCATTGATCGCTATTTCTTTAGCCCCGCCATACCCTACTTCTGCCCCATAATGTGTGGATGCGGTTGTATAAATATAACGCTCATCATCAATCGCCAAACCAAAGACTTGGCCGATATTATTTACGCTTGCGAGATTCCAATCCGGGTGTCGGAAAATACTGGGGGTCGTGATGGTACGCCCATTTGATTTTGCTGTATTTCGAGCATCAAACAAAGTAAGTGTATATTTCCCATCGCCTGGCCTATCAGGCGACTCCTGAGCTAAGAATGTTGTCGGCGCAATGCCTGGCCTCAATAAAGTTCCTTGCACTGCATCCAAGCCCCAAGGCGGTGCAGTTTGCGCGCTAGCAAGCGTTGTAATAGCAGCCAAACCTAATGTGGTAAAAGAACTGACGAACAATTTTACGAATTTTGTTTTCATTTTATTTAGCTTTGTTGGACTAGACGACACACCCGATACAGTTGATTTGAATATTTTATACATTTGGAAACACACCTATATCAGCAGAAAAGACTAATTTGTTTTGCGCGCACATTGGCACAACCATTTTTTGAATATATGAAAAAATCGCATTCAGCGAGCTGGGGGCACGGCAAACATTGTGTAGTAAGTGAGCGCTTAACGGACAACGTACGTTATTCGCTGCATGGCAATGCCAGCAAGCACTCTTAATATCAACGCCTTTAAACAGGCTTATCGCCATTTGTTGGAAAGGCCATTTTTGTGAAAGCATACTATTTACTCATCCCCAATTTATATCCCAGTCCACTTTTATCTTAAGTGAATCCAGAATGTGTCAATTATTATTTTGCCCCAAGCGCCCAATTTTGAACCCTCAATAGCAACACTACACTATACTTACTTTTAATATACCTTAGAAATTATGGGCTTGTAAAGTATCTATCCTGATTTATTTCAGAGGTTTAGATCATAAATCTATAGCATAAACTTAAACTATATTAGAATATTCTGATACATCTACTCCCATTCAAAATGCGTATAAACCCATTTCTGTTGGTTTGAATCATATTCAAAAATATATTTTTTCGTGCCCGATGCGGTTTCTGCAAACAAGCGGAAATCAAAGGCTAATTCAGACACCACCATTAAATGCTTCCCTGATTCTGAACGCCTAAACCTTATTTTCTTGGCTTTCGTTGAATTACCCTGATCAAATTCATTCAAAGCAAATTCATAGCGTACATCCGATCCAAAGCCGCCTTGTTTGTTAAGCCGCACCGAATACACGCCAGAATTACGCGCAGAGCCATAAAACAAGCGCTTTTGCTTTGCGTAATTAAATGCTCCCAAGCCGATGGCATCCACATTCTGCAACTGATCTAAAACCTCACCGGTTTTGATATTGAGCTGATAAATAACCCCTCTTTCTCTGTTCGGCTCAGAACCCGCCACTGAACTCACATAAAGGCTATCGGTTTCGCAGTCATAGGTGATGCCCAACACACCAAAGGGGTTGCGCGCATTTACGCGTTCATGATTAGGCAGTTGCGCAAATACCGAAAGCTTAGCCGTTTTGCTATCCACCTTATAAACACGGTTTTGTTTTTCCAGCGGATTAACATCTAAACTCACCGCAGGCACTGGAATGACATACATATTCCCACGCCGATCAAACACCACAGGGCCAACATGACCTACTTCAGCCCATGATTCATCTCTAAATAAACGCCCATTGGCGCGCAACTCTCTGAACACAGGACCTAGGTAACGTGATTGCTTGGTATCCACTGCCACGGGCTGACGCAGACCATTAATGGCAATAAACGCAGGGTTTCGGCGGCATTGGTATACCCCACCTTGTTGATAGTTTTGTTGTAATACGATTTTAGGCTGAAGGGGTTTAGTTTTAAGCGATATACCTGTGCCTAACATAAACATGGCTGCCCCCACGATAGCGAGCGCCGACAGGATAATAATCCCTTTTATCACGCCCTTTTTATTTGCAGACTCAGCGTGAACAGGCTTTAACGCAGCTTGGTTTTTTGCCTGAGCCTTGGAGCGGTGCTTATTCTTTTTCTTAGACATTCGCTTATTTTACATTAACCCAGACTAACAAAACCCTGTCTATTAGCGCATCAAGCCAAACCAGCTCCATTTTTTAACTTTCTTAGAGGCAGGTTTATCTGGAACATTCATATTCATGATCACCCCACCTTCAATTAAGCTTTTTGGATTATCGTAAGATAATAACTGAGCGACTTCATCTCCAAACCAATCTGCAATTTGCTTGACCCCTTTACGCATATCAGGCGAGCGCCCTTGCGTGCGGTGCGCATCGCTGGCGATAAAATGTATCCAGCCGCGCTCTAGCCAATAATAACAAGCATCTTGTATCGCTTCACCAAATTGCCCTGAACAGCTTTGGTTCGTGAGTTGAAACTTCCAGCCGCTTTGCACCCATTCTCGCAATATTTCTGGATCCGCACATAGGGCTGAGTTACGCTCTGGGTGGGCGATGATAGGCGTTAAGCCCATATAAGCCACTTGTTCAATGATATTTTCAGCGCCCGTGGGTAAAGTATGTTTAGGTAGCTCTAGCAGCACGGCTTTGTTTTTGTTCGCATACGTGCAAGCCATGCCGCTTTCGAGATGCTCTGGCAATTCAGGCATGACGTGCAACTCAGAGCCTGGGTGTATTTTTAAAGCGATGTTGTTTTGATCTAAGGCCAGCTGAAAATCATTGACCGCCTTGATGACATCATCCTTAAGATTAAGATACATGCCATCGTTATGATGCGGGGTTAAGATGATTTCAGTGGTGCCGCTGTCAACCGCCACTTGTGCCATTTCTAAGCTGTGCGCTAGAT
>JAZGFQ010000134.1:0-2652 GCA_036479635.1 Arenicellales bacterium | reverse complement strand
TGGCGCGGTAAACTGCGAATAATCAAGCCCTTAGCGAAGATGGTATCGGCTTCAACATCTTCTTCATTACACCCTGTGTTACCGATTTGCGGATAGGTTAGGTTGATGATTTGGCTGGCGTAGGATGGGTCAGTTAAGATTTCCTGATAGCCTGTCATAGACGTATTGAAAACCACTTCACCTGCGCTGCTGCCTGCTGCGCCAATGGATTGGCCGTGAAACACTGTGCCGTCTGCCAGTGCGAGTATTGCTAGTTCAGTCAAGATACTGTCCAGTTTATGGGCGCTTAAAGCGCCTTAAAAGCCCTTAAAAAGTGCTTAAAAAAAGGGAGAAGCGCATCGCTTCCCCCTCAGGTTGTTTGTCGCGCCGATTCTATGCTCAGAGGCGTGTTTTAGCAAATAAAATTAGCTTCTTTTTGCGTCTAAAACCACCATAGTCATTGCGAGGAACGGAGTGACGCGGCAATCCGTGGTGACACTCGAGGGCGACACTTCGCCAAGATCGAAGATTCACTAGGTCGTAGACCCGTCACGAAATATGATAGCGTTAACAGTCATACCGCTGCACACGAGATGACCACGTCGGCGCTGCCTCCTTGTCATGACAGATTTCTTTAAATGACACCTACAAAACACAGGCTAAAACTAGCTCGGTCATTGCGAGGCGCGAGGCGTAAGCCGTAGCATAACTAAGCAAGATTTAACTATTTTTAGAAACCAGTTCGCCATTGATATACTGATGAAGCACCGACCCAATCAGCGTTTGATACGGCACCCCTTGAATGAGCGCCTTCGTTCTAAGCTGGTATAAATCTCGCTCTAATATTCGTAAGCTCACTTGCTTACGTTTACTCACGTTATCCGTAAATATTTGCGTGTATCTTTTCTTCTCTATCTCAATATTCCGCACGCTTTTAGGGTGCTGATTTTCGACATAATCCAAAATCTCTAATTCCTCAGGCGTGTAGTCGGTTTGATTCATATTCATAGTGTAATGGTGAAACTCTCAATTAATATTTAGCATCATACTTGCGAGCTGGGATGATGCTTTTCAGAAAAATTCGCTCTGCGTCTTCAACAAAAGGAACATAATGCACATAATCATTTAGCCTGACGATAAACAGCTTCTGATTGGGATAAGTTTCAGCATTAGGGCGGGGCAAAATATCCAGAATATCGTCATTTAAAATACAGTTTTCAACATCTTCGAAACAAACTTGTCTAGTCTTTTTTAAAATAGCATTTTTCTCTTTATCCCACTCTACAATCACTTGCATACACGAATAACCAACTTAATCGACATGCACAGTATATACAGAACAGTTGACCTGTCAAATTTATTTCCATTCACCGTACTAGGCTTCACTTTATGAATGAGTATTCATAGCCTAACCAAGCCCCAACACATCTTTCATATCATACAAACCCGCAGGCTTATCCGCCAACCACTTCGTCGCTTTAATCGCGCCATTGGCAAATATTTTTCTATCACTCGCACGGTGGGTAATTTCAATGCGCTCAGCCTCACCCATAAACATTACCGTATGCTCGCCCGCGACATCACCGCCGCGAATAGTGGAAAAGCCAATAGTGCCTTGCTTGCGCTCACCCATAATGCCGTCACGGCTGAACACGCCGTCTTCTTTTAAGGTTTTGCCTAAGGTCTCTGCCATCGCATTACCGAGCAATAAAGCCGTACCAGAAGGAGCATCGACTTTATGCTTATGGTGCGCCTCGATCACCTCAATATCGGTTTCATTGCCCAACACCCCAGCGGCCATTTGCAATAATTTCACCATCACATTCACGCCTACGCTGTAATTAGCAGAAAACATCACTGGAATGGTTTTAGCCGCCTCAGCCATTTTCGCCATGACTTCATCGTTCATGCCGGTGGTGCCAATCACAATCGCGCGGTTTTCATTCAGGCAATGCTCAATATTCAGCAAGGTTGAAGTGGGCGTGGAAAAATCAATCATCACCTCAAAATCTTGGCCTTTAGCAGAATCAACAATCTTAATGCCCAACTCGCCTGTTTTCGCCAAGCTGCCTGCATCTTCGCCCAAAGCCGTGCATTTTGAATGCTCCAAGGCACAACTTAACTGCACCGCCTCATCTGATTGAATCGCGCGAATAATCGCCCCGCCCATGCGCCCTGCTGCGCCTATCACTGCTATTTTGATCATATTTTAAACTTTCTTGAATCCGAGCATGAAGCATAACGCTGATACAGGGTTTTTACTACTTTTCCAAGTTTAACAAAAATTTACCGATGATCTAATATTTACTACCTTTTATCTGGTTCTCGTGGTAAGTTTCATTAAGCTTCTCGTTATCTACGTTTTGTTAGATTAGACTCGAAAAAATGATAGACACGATTCACACCTAAACTCACGACAAATAACTCGTGACCTACTAATGATTGAAATCATGCCAAGAAAAATACCTATATCAAGATTCGTCAAGCTATTCACCCCTCTAATGGCGACGTTATTCGTTTGGAATTCAGCGCCCAGTATTGCCAGCCCCAGCGCCGTTCAATCTCCTTCATCACGCGCTATTGCGGCAGAGGTCGTTGATAAAGGAGATTATTATTTGGGCTTGGATGGGCAGGCAATTCGTTTTCATCGTAAAAAAAATATTTACGTTACTT
>JAZGFQ010000133.1:0-2075 GCA_036479635.1 Arenicellales bacterium | reverse complement strand
GACATTCCAGCACCTTCGCGCTGCGCTCAAAATCATGAATGCTACCTTGGTAATATGTCCAGCTTCCGAAGGCCAGTGCGGCACTTAATAAAACACCTACGGCGGGTAGAAGCCGAATATTTTGGCTTTTGAGCAGATGGCGGTTCAGCCATAAATATACCACCGCCGCACCGAGCAAGAACAAGCCAAAGAAGTAGAAATTCTTTTTAGTGAGCAACAGAAAACAGGCCAGCAGGCTTAAGGCGATAAAACTTAAAACTGGGCGCTGGCTGGTGTTATGGATGAGATTTTTGAATAAAGTATCAGGTGCCACGACTTGATAAGCGATGATTAAGGCCGTAAAAATAGCTAAGGCATCAGAATTAAAATAGCTGAACACATACCAAAATTGCGGAGAAATTAACAAAGGTGCAACGATGATGCGCGCGGCGGGGCGTAAGGTGACGAGCAATAATAATAAGGCAAATAAACCGAGATTAAATAGCCTGAGTTTTTGGTATTCCGCTAAGGGAATAATATCGGTGAATTGTAGAAACTTACCTGAAATGAAATAGGCTAGTTCATTGGTGTTTAGCCGCGAGGTGCCGTAGTTGGTATAGGTGCTTAAGGTCTCGGCATCACAGGCCGCAGGCGGCGCATCATGCTGTTCATAATAATACGCTGCTTGCAGATGCGCGTGCTCATCGGGGTGGGCGTGTGGGCGGCTGATGATGGACATGGTGGTGATCAAGCCAAAGATGAGCAGCATTAACACGGGCACATAACGCAGGCCCTCGGTGATGCTTGGGTAGGCGCGCATGAGTAATAAACCAAAACCAATGAGCAGGCCGATGCGCCAGAGGTGTGTCCAAGTGGAATCCGTTTCAGGTTCTAGCTTAAGCTCAGTTTCGAAGGTTGAATCCCATTGTGTGGGCTGATACACCATGCCCGCTTCATCAAAGCCTTGCTTGCCGACGCCTGAAATGACCTTAAGTTTTTTGAGGTTACGCCCCATGAATCGAATCGGCTCAAAGCCTGCTTGGTAAATCGAGAGTTCTGTGAGGCGGAATAAGTCTGTACCGTTGCTGGGGTTAACGCGCAGATGGGTGGCGTTTTGAAGATCGCCCATCACCGAGGTATAGAACTGTTTGTTAGGGTAAATTTGAATTAAAGTAGATTGCGCTTCTGAGTATTGGTTGGCCTCACCTGTTTTCCAATACAGGTGGAAGTGCGTGGCGCTGCCGGTATCGACATTAATTTTTACAAAGGCTTGAGTGGCGAAATAAGCATAGCCTGCCAAACAGATTAGGCTCATCAATGCCGCAGCGAGCCATTGCCGAGTTGAAATTGTAGAGACCATCTTAGTAGCTTAAGCAGGCTTTCGGTTGCGCACGACTTTAGCAGGGATGCCCAAAGCGATGGCATATTCAGGGATATCATGGGTGACCACCGAACCTGCGCCAATAATCGCGCCCGTGCCGATGTTAACGCCATCATTCACAATCACATGTGCGCCTAACCACACGTCATCCCCAAACTGAACCCCACCTCTTGAGACTACGGCTTGCTCTGTGATGGGCGTATCGGTATTTTCAAAACCGTGCTGTAATCCGCCGATATAACAGCGCCCACCGAACAAGCAATGTTTGCCGATGGTGATGTTGCTGGATGTGCCAATATGACAATCTGGGCCGATATTAGAATGCTCGCCGATGGAAATATTACCTTGGCGTGTGCGCAAACGAACGTTCTGTCCGATCAAAACACCTTGACCAATGTCGATACCATCATTGCCCTCACCGCGTGCAGATATTTGTACGTAATCATCAATCACTGTGCTGTCCCCAATGCTGACGCGGGCAGGATTTCTAAGGCCGATATGATGGCCGAAAATAACTTTTTTACCACTGCGCTTAAATAAAGCAGGGAATAAAACTTTGCGTAATGCCAAGCCTAACATGCCTTGCAAAGGCGCGATGAGGGTAATGCAAAATTCGTAATAGAGTAAAGATAAAATACGGCGGTTGCCGATTTGTAAATCTTGATATTTATTCAGTGCGCTACGACTGTCATCATCAATGATATTTGAGAATCTA
>JAZGFQ010000132.1:0-5530 GCA_036479635.1 Arenicellales bacterium | reverse complement strand
TTTGTGTTTTGTGTTTTGTGTTTTGTGTTTTGTGTTTTGTGTTTTGTGTTTTGTGTTTTGTGTTTTGTGTTTTGTGTTTTGTGTTTTGTGTTTTATGTTTTATGTTTTATGTTTTATGTGGTAGATTTAGTTTATTAGAGAAAAGTATGTATGTTGTATTGCCAGCTTTACTGTCAGCCGTATGTATGCTCATGATGTGTGCGGCTGATTTATTTAGAATAGCGAAAATACGCTACTAATCGGCGGGTTGTAACGACACTATAACAACAATGATCGCATGTCTCATAAGATGTGTAAGCACTAGAACTTGGGCGGTGATGTCACCCTCTCGCTCATTATATTTAAGGATAGGAGGCAGCAATGAGAAGAAAACCTTTACAGCCGTTACGGCATGTAAAAGCTCAAATGGTGGGCTTATTACTATTCGCGGGTATGGTGTATGCCGCTCCAGCTCAGGCCGAACAATCAAATATTCCTCGTGTTCATCCTTTTAATGTTGGCTTGCCTTCTCCCAAATGCGATGGCATTGAAGACATCGCCGAAGATTTCGCTGATTTCATTGTTGACGGCGTTGAATATATGGGTGAACAAGTTATTGAAAACGCAATCGGCATCGCTGAATTAATCGCGACTGGCGATCCTGATCGCTTAGTCGACCATATAAATAAAACCTTTGAGGACTTGGCTTCGGCTGCCGGCACAGTACTCGACTTCACGCCGCTAGGTTTAATGAGCGTGTTGGTAGATCAATTGCCCGCTGGAGTGGTGGGTGATTTTATTAGCGATGGCGTCAAATTTTCTGAACAATTTGTCGAGGCGGCAGTGGTAGCGGGCGTGGCTGGGGCCAACCCCATCACTCTAGCAGAGAAAGCGAATGGCGATTTTGGCGAAATATTTGGAGATATCACTAACTTATTAGGCAACCTCGATGATCCTTTATCGTTTGGAAACGAGTTCTTAAAACTCAATCAAAAATGGACGGGCGTCGGTGCATTAACGTATATGTTCACCGAAAAAGATCCCATGACTGGCCTGAGAAAGGCCATAAAAGCCATTGAGCGACAAGCGGAAATTTTAAGCTATGCTAGCCCCATACCAAAAATTGACTTAGTCAGCGCGTTGAAAAAGCATGCTAAGAAGGAGAGCTTAAAATACATTAAAAACTTGGCTCTAGGTGATGACCCAGAACAGGCTAAAGTGGCAACGATATTACTCGCGACGTTTGAAACGGCGATAGAAACCGCTCTGTTAGATCCAAACTATAATTTCAGTAGCAGTAACTCGCGCCACCCTATGTATATGGCCAAGCCCTATACCTTGTTTAACACCTGGATGGGCAGCAGTTATCCTTCAGGCGGCCATTACGATTTCAGTTTGAATAAAGTACAAATAGATTCTGGAGCCGGTGAAGCTCAAGGCTGCATTAGCTTAGGCGACAGCGTGACCAGAACCCAAGCTGTGGACCCATCCAAACAGTTGGGGTTGTACTTCTCAGGTGGATCCATTGACGTTAACCTCCCGTCAGGAAACCCTATTTATCCTCCAGGTCAAAACGCAATTTGCGGTGTTGCCGATGCCAGAGGAGATTGGTGGGAGCGCCCCATTGATTTCAAACTAATATGGGGAGACAACTGCAGTGGTGGCACGCGCAATAAATCCGTATGGCAACCCGTCTGCCCCGACGGCTACGTGGGAGTGGGTTTTGTATCTAGCGACCACCTTGGGGTTAAACCACTGCCCAGTGATATTGCGTGCTTAAAAGCAGACCCAAACTTGTTAGAAGTGGTGGATGGGGAAAAAGCTGGGTTACAGTTCTTCGCTAACGACAGCCAATCAGGCTCTAAATTTAATATTACCTTTTACACTAGGGAATTCTTGGGAATGCAGCTTATGCATGCCGTGCCCAATATAACACCTAGGGCGGATGCAGATACATTTCGCAAAACGCTGCGCGTAGCGGTGCCCGCTAAGGGCGTGCCTCCTTCGGGCTTTGACACCGCAAATGGAGGAAAGTCTCATTGTGTCAATTTTTATTCTGACAGTGCTGCAAGAGGCTGGACGCATGAGGAATGCGATTTAGATGGAGGAACACAAAGTGTTAGAGGTAGCAATAATCAACTTTTATCTAAAATGGATAGTTTCCATTGCGGCGAAGAAGTGGCTGGGGTTGAATTCTGGTTGGAAGAATTACAACAAGCTTTCATTTTTAAATGCCCCTTTAGAAATTCACTTAACCATTTTAATATAGACAAGGTGAAGATTCATTCGAGCTATACAGACCCTAGATCAGGTGAATTAATACTGTCTCCAAAAACACTGGCAGACAATAAAGCAGCCGCTCAAAAAGCCGAACGGGATCGATTAGAGCTGATCAGGGTGACCGAAATTTTGACAGTGCAAAACCCCGAGTTTAGAGCGAAGTGTGAAGACCCAAATGAAGCCAGTGCGGCCAGTTATTGTCATGCGCTGGCGATTAGATATAGAGACGGTACGCCCCCTTTAGCGCAAGATTACGTTGAGGCTTTGAATCTGTTAGAAAAAGCCTGCGCCGAACTCGATGGCCCTGCATCCTGTACGGAGTGGCGTAACGTTGCGCTTAAATATGGCCCAGAAGATTTAAACGGTGGCAGTGGCCGCGCATATAGAGACTTAGGAAGAATTTATGACTATGGGTATTATGCAGTAACAGGATCACCAACGGCCGAGGAACGGGCACGTAATTTATATGAGTTAGCTTGTTTATCAGATGAACCTGATGCACAGGGCTGTAGACTGCATGCGTTTTATCTTGAACATGGATTAGGTGGGAATGTAGACCTTGAAGGCGCACTCTATTACTACGAAGAGTCTTGTCGATTGTTTAATCGTTATGGTTGTCTTTACGCGGCGAATGTCGCATTCGACGGCAATTACAACGGTAGCTTAGCGCTACGTGATCTTGATCTAGCAATGGGTTATTACGTGAAAGCCTGTGGCCTAGGCATTTTAGATGGCTGTGCTGGTATCGAAAAAGTAGGACTGGAGTGGGAGAAAGAAGCCGCTGCCGCCATTGTTGCTCAACTAGAAGCGGAAAAGAACAAAGACACAGATGAAGATGGCATGCCTGATAGATGGGAACAGATTTACTTTTTAGACCCACTGTATACCGGAGATGCAGCTGAAGACGCAAATAAGGATGGTGTCACTAATTTAGAAGAATATCAGCGCGGTTCAAACCCACTCGAAGAAAGTTCACTTTGCTTTCCAGTGAAAACCGCTAAGGCAATTTCTATGATTTGCTTATAATGCTTAAATGCGAGGTATTATTTGATACCTTGCATTTACGATTTCACGGTGGTTTTTATTTTTGCGTCATCTTCTCAGGCAACCAAGTTGCGATTTCTGGAAAAGCGGTGAGCAGGACAATCGCGAACATCAATAAGAAAAAGAACGGCAATGCATAGCGCGCGATTTTTAAGATATTGATTTTCGTGAGCCCCTGCAAGACAAACAAATTAAACCCCACAGGCGGGGTGATTTGTGACATTTCCACCACCAGTACGATATAAATACCGAACCAGAGTAAATCAATATTGCTGCTTTCGATCATCGGTAAGATGATTGACGTGGTGAGCACCACGATGGAAATGCCATCTAAGAAACAACCAAGTAGCATAAAGAATAAAGTTAGCACGGCGATCAACATAATGGGCGATAAACCCATGGAAGAAATCTGCTCCGCTAGTAAGCGTGGAATGCCAGTAAAGCCCATTGCTAGGCTTAAAAAAGAAGCGCCTGCGATGATGAAGGTGATCATGCATGAAGTACGCGTGGCGCCTAGAAGGCTTTGTTTGAACGTCTCTACGCTTAAATTACCGGTGACGAGCGATAAAAATAAAGCGCCGAATACGCCCAAGGCAGCTGCTTCGGTCGCGGTTGACCAGCCTGCATAAATAGAGCCAAGTACGAAGCAAATTAAACCTAACACAGGGAACAAGCGCCGCGTTTCATATAAACGCTGTTTGATTGGCATGTTGGGCGTGGTGTCTTTTGGTAAGCGGTCAGGGTGGAGCATTGACCAAATCATGGTGTAGCCCATGAAGAGCATCACCAATAAAATACCTGGCAGAACGCCCGCGATGAACAAGCGTGAGATAGAGACTTCAGCTGAAACACCATAAACGATTAATATAATCGACGGCGGAATTAAAAAACCCAGCGTGCCAGAACCCGCTAAAGTGCCGATCATCATTTCGATCGGGTATTTACGCTTCTCAAGTTCAGGGTAAGTCATGCGCCCAATAGTGGCGGCAGTGGCGGCAGATGAGCCTGAAACAGCGGCGAAGATGGTGCAGCCCAGAATGTTAACGTGCAGTAATCTGCCGGGGATATTTCTTAGCCAAGGAGTGAGACCATGAAATAAATCATCAGATAACTTGGTGCGAAATAAAATCTCGCCCATCCATATGAATAAAGGCAAAGCCGAGAGCGTCCACGTGGCCGATGCGCCCCATGTAGTCGTGGCGAGTAAGATGCCGATATTGCCGTTGTCGTTTAGAATGAGCGCAACAAAAGCCACTAAAAACAAGGTAGCGGCTACCCAATAACCACCGAGCAAGGCGCCGAATAAAACAGCGGATAAGGTGATAACGAGGTTAGAGATTTCCATGATTTAAGCGCTATTCTTCGAGCTCGACAAAACTCGGTGTATTGCCTTGTAGGCAGAGAATAAGATCATCTAGTAGGGCAATGAATAATAGTATCGCCCCAAATGCCATGGGCAGTTGTACGATCCATAACGGCACAGCAATATAGCCTTGCGAGAGATCATTAAAGCGCCAAGATTCATAGACGAAATAGCTAAAATGATAAGCAATATAGCCCATCATTAAAGTAAAAATAAATAATACCAAAGCAACCAGTTTTTGCTGGATAGATTTAGATAATAATTGCGTGAGTAAGGTCACGCGGATATGCCCGCCTTGGCGAAATGTATAGGCCAATGCCAGGAAAGTAGACGCGGCTAATAAAAAGCCTGAGAAGTCTTCGGTGGAAGGGATGATCACCCCAAACCAACGGCCAACGATTTGCGATAAAATCATCAGCGTCATTAGAATAATACAAGCGCCAGCGGCATAGCCAGCGCCTGTATAAAGTTTATCTAGCGTTTTGCGCATGATAAGTTTTTCAAAGAATGGTGGATGTTACAGCTTAGACATAATCTCTTTGCCAGCGTCACCTGCTTCTGCAGCCCACTCTTCGCCCATTGTTTTACCAATGGCTTGTAAATCAGCTTTTAACTGGTCGCTAGGGGCAGAAACATTGATACCATGCTCAGCTAATGTCGCTGTTTTAGCCGTGGTTTCAGCTTCAGCCATTTCCCAGCCGCGCGTCTCTGCGGCGGCGGCAGCATCCATCACCGCTTTTTGGCTCGCAGCATCTAAGCGTGCAAATGCCTTGCCGTTCACGATCACCATGTTTTTAGGGATCCAAGCTTGGGTATCCGTGTAATGGCTGATGTAATCCCAAGATTGACTGCTAACGCCTGTGC
>JAZGFQ010000131.1:0-14827 GCA_036479635.1 Arenicellales bacterium | reverse complement strand
GGGTTATTTATTCGGTCAAACGTTAGTCTGGTTATTACTTGCCTTCTTATTAGGCCTGTTTTTAGGGTGGTTATTATGTGGTATTTTATGCCGTGGTAAGAGGGGTGCAGATGATGATATCAGCACGAATGCTCAATATGATGGCTTATCTGGTGGTGCATCGACGGCAATGGCCAGCGCGGGCGCGGCGAGTATGGCGTCAACAGATGTCAGTGCTGATGCTTCGGTTGAGGCTGTGATTACAGATAATATGCGCCCGATGGCATTATCTGCGCCGAATGGCACTGCAGATGATTTAAAGCGCATCAAGGGTATTGGCCCTGTCATTGAAACCACGATGAATGAGTTAGGTTTATTTCACTTTAACCAAGTGGCGGATTTCACGCCTGATAACGTGGCATGGGTTGATAACTATATTTCTTTCCCTGGCCGTATTGATCGAGAGATGTGGGTGTCTCAAGCCAAAGATTTACGGGATGGTGTGAAAACTGAATTTGCCTCACGATATGATCGCGGCGAAGTTGGCGAGGAGAATCCGAATAGTTAGGCTTAATAGCCGTGCCTAATAAAGGGGCATAAGTTGTAAAAACTAAAAAGGCTGCCAGTCATTGGTAGCCTTTTTTATGTGTAGAGGTTTCGTGTAATAAGAGCTGAGAACGCGTATAAATAATACGCTCAGCACCTAACCGACGGCGGGAATATCGCCAAACCGAATAGAATGATCACTGGCAGGTTCCGTATATTTTGAATCTGGAACATCTTCAGGCTCAATCGCAGGTTTTACCACTGGCTTGTTCTCATACAAATTATCATCGTATTCTGAATATGCACGGGCTGCTGTTGTATCATTGTTTCGGGCGCGTTGCGGGCGGTCTGTTTGGTTTTCATGCGTCTGACTTGCGTTTGAACCCGTTGAGCTTGTCTTGTCGGTGCTAGGTTTCTCTGCACCTGATTTTTCTGGCGTAGAGGCATGCTGCACGGCTTTGTCGGCAGGTTTATGATCATTGGCCTTGCCTTCATTGCTTTGGGCATGATGCGCAGGCTTACCCTGCGTACGATTATTTGGCTTGCCACCTGTGCGCCGGTCGTTGCGATTTGGTCGCCCGCCTCGCCCGCCTCTCGGCTCGCGTGGACGATACGCAGGCTTATTCTCAGGTTCGATTAATAAAGCATCATCAATCGGCACTATGGGTAGCGCATGACCAATATACTTTTCGATATCCATCATCGAATAAGCATATTTTTCACAAATAAAGCTAATCGCATGGCCGCTAGCACCTGCGCGCGCGGTACGCCCTGAACGATGCACATAATCTTCAGGGTCTTGTGGTAAATCGTAGTTAAATACGTGGCTCACGTTCGGAATGTGTAATCCACGCGCAGCGACATCAGTGGCCACTAAAATATCGATGCTGCCATCGGCAAATTTAGCGAGTAATTTCTCACGTTTCACCTGTGGCACATCGCCAGATAAAGTGGCGGCTTGAATGCCATTGGCCTCTAGCCAATCAGAGACTTTAGTCGCTTCATATTTAGTGTTGATGAATACTAAAGCGCGTTCACGCTCAAGCGTGTTTAATAAATTAATAAGCAGTTTGATTTTTTCATCTTGCGCAGGATAGTAAGCAGATTCTTCAATACGCTGCACCACCATTTCAGCTTCAACCTTAACGGGCGTTGGTGCGTTCATGTGCTCATACGCTAATTCATCTACTCTAAAAGAGAGCGTGGCAGAGAATAATAGGTTTAAGCGTTCGTCTGGCTTAGGCATTCTGCGTAGTAAAAAGCGGATGTCGTCCACAAAGCCCAAATCAAACATGCGATCCGCTTCGTCCATCACGGCGACTTTTAAATCTTCAAGATGGAAAACACCTTTTTTGAAATAATCAATCACGCGCCCTGGCGTGCCGATGAGGATATCTAAGCCAGATTCAATCGCAGCCTTTTGCTCGTCATAACCAGTGCCGCCATAGGCTAAGCCAATTTTCAGGCCAGCGTGTTCAGCAAGAACGGCGGCATCTTTATGAATTTGTATGGCTAGTTCGCGCGTAGGCGCAAGGATTAAGGCACCAATTGGCATGCCTCTAGGTTTGCGCTTTGGTCTTTGTTTGGGCTTGTTATCGTCCGTGCCTGCTTCAATCTCAGCCCCAGCCTTAGCATCTTCTGCTGAAGTGTCAGTATCATTTGAGACATCGGCTGCTTTTGGCGTTTCAGCGGCATTATTTTTTTCAGCATCATTTAGTAAATACTGCATGGTGCCTAAGACAAATGCGATGGTTTTGCCGGTGCCAGTTTGCGCTTGGCCTGCCACGTCTTCGCCTTTGAGTGCGAGGGGTAAAGCTAGCGCCTGAATAGGGGTGCAATATTTAAAGCCAGTGGCTTCGATGCCTTTCACGAGTTTCGGGTGTAAATCTAGTTCACTAAATTTAAGATCGCTTAGATGTTTTTCCTGCATAGGTTATAATCTGCTTGTGTGCAGGGCTGTGAATCATTTTTAAACACCCCTGTCTAATAAGATGGATTCCATCGCATTTTTAACGTATTCTTGCGTTAAGCTTGGTGCCTTAACAATGGCGCGCGATGAATGATTTGATGCTGAGTGTGGCGACGGATAGTTAATCTTTATGTCTGCGCACCTTAATTGAACATCTTTACGATTTAGCCGCTTGGTTCATCATCTCAGCATAACCCCTAATTTTAATCGATTAATCAGGAATTTAATACATGTCAGATCAAATTGTACAGCTTACAGACGCTAATTTTGAGCAAGAAGTGCTCCAATCCGATATTCCTGTGCTGGTAGATTACTGGGCGGAGTGGTGTGGCCCGTGTAAAATGATCGGCCCAATCTTGGAAGAGTTGGTGGCAGAATATGATGGCAAGGTTAAAATTGCTAAAATAAACATTGATGAAAACCCACAAACACCGCCTAAGTTCGGTATTCGTAGCATCCCAACTTTAATGGTTTTTAAAGGCGGCGACGTTGAAGGCACCAAAGTGGGCGCGGCATCAAAATCTGATTTAAGTCGCTTTATTGACGATAACATCGGTTAATTCAGTCTCAATTTATTTAGACGAATGGTCTGCGAAATATCATCGTAGGCCATTTTTATTTGCATCTCTATTGACTAAGGCATCCAGAATTTAACAGCCAATGAAAACAGCCATTGAAAGAGGCTTAAACCTCGCGATTACCGTTTTAATTAACGAAAAAGTACTCATGCCAGAGTCATTAGAACGCATTGCGCTTGAGCGCACGCGCGATCGCGCGCATGGTGATTTTGCCAGTAATATCGCCTTGGCAGTGGCAAAACAAGTAAAGCGTAACCCGCGCGAAGTGGCTGAGCTTATTGTGGCGCAATTCCCTGATATTCCTGAAGTCGAGAAGTTAGAGATTGCTGGGCCTGGGTTTATTAACTTCACATTGGCCAAAGATGTTCATAGCAAAATTATTGACCAAATTCGCAGTGAAGGCGATCAATATGGCATTGTTCATGTTGAACAGGCTAAAAAGGTGTTGGTGGAGTTTGTCTCGGCTAACCCGACAGGGCCTTTACACGTTGGGCATGGCCGTGGTGCTGCGTATGGTGATGCACTGGTGCGCTTGCTTAAAGCCACAGGCCATGAGGTGGATGCAGAATATTATGTGAATGACGCCGGAAGGCAGATGCATATTTTAGCAATGAGTGTTTATGCCCGTTATTTAGATTTAGACGGCGCTGAAGTTGCCTTGCCTGAAAATGGTTATAAAGGCGATTATATCTGGGACATTGCCGCTGATTTACACCGTGAACACGCGAGTAAATTTGCCTTGGATGTGGCTGAATTATTCGCAGATTTACCTGATGATGCAGATTCAGCGATAGACACACTCATCGAACGCACCCAACAAGGTTTAGGCGAAAGCGCTTATAACACCGTTTTTGAAGCAGGTTTAAACACGCTGGTGGAGAACATCCGCATGGATCTCGAGCAGTTTGGCGTGCATTATGACCAATGGTTCTCGGAGCGTTCATTGGTGAAATCCTCTGCTATTGCCGATGCCATTTCAGTACTGAAAAGCAATAATAAATTATATGAAAAAGAGGGCGCATGGTGGTTCCGTTCTACCGATGATGGCGATGAGAAAGACCGCGTAGTGATTCGTGCCAATGGTCAACATACCTATTTCGCGGCGGATATCGCTTACCATTTACAAAAAGCCAATCGTGGTTATGACCAACTCATCAATATCTGGGGTGCAGATCATCACGGCTATGTGCCGCGCGTAAAATCCGCCTTCAAAGCGATGGGTAAAGACCCAGAGGCGCTCAGTTTATTGCTAGTACAGTTTGCGGTTTTATATCGCGGTGAGGAACGCGTTTCGATGTCAACGCGTGGCGGTGATTTCGTCACCTTGCGTGAACTGCGCGAAGAAGTGGGCAAAGATGCGGCTCGTTTTTTCTATGTGATGCGTAAATCAGAGCAGCATATGGATTTTGATCTAGAACTGGCTAAATCACGCTCGAATGACAACCCTGTTTATTATGTGCAATATGCGCATGCACGGGTGTGTAGCGTGTTTCGTCAGCTAGAAGAAAAGGGTTTATCGCCCGCTAAAGACGCAGATTTAAGTCTATTGCAAGAAAGCCATGAGCTTGAATTAATGACGATGCTGGCAAAATACCCTGAAACCTTAGATCGTGCAGCGCGTGATTATGCGCCGCATTTACTCGCATATTATCTGCGTGATTTAGCCACGGCTTTTCATACTTATTACAATGCGCATCCCTTTATTTCAGCTGAGCAAGCGATGCGTGATGCGCGCTTGGTTTTAATTTCTGCAGTGCGTCAAGTGGTGCATAATGGTTTGAATATCTTAGGCGTTAGCGCGCCTGATCGCATGTAAACATGGCGCAGGCTAGACGAAAAAAACAAGCAAAGGCTAACCCAAGGCGCCGCACAAACTCTAATGCAGGGCCTGTTTTTGCGACGTTAAAACGCGGGTTTGGCTTGTTTTCGACAGGGGCATTGGTGGGTGTGTTGGCCACTTTATTATGGCAGGGCTATCAATCTGAAGATCAAGCAGACTTAGGCAGTGGCCTTAAAGCGATGATTCGGCAATCACAGCTTCAAGAAAAACAGCGCGCGGAGCAATTTGTGCCACCTGTACCTGTCTTGATTGATCGCGCACCTAGAGTCAAGCCTGAGTATGATTTTTATACAGTATTGCCTGAGATTGAAGAAGTGTTGCCGCCTGATTTCTCGCCGCCTGAGCCGGAAGTGATAACACCTAAGCCTATAGTGAGAAAAGCTGTTAAAGCGCGCGCTGCGCCGGTTCAAGTCAGCGCAGCTAGCTCTGCAACAGGTTATATCTTGCAGGTGGCCTCTTATTCTACCCCAAATGCGGCGGAGCGCTTAAAAGCGAAGTTAGCCCTGCGTGGTTTACGCGCGAATATTCAGAAAGTCACTATCGGACAAAAGAATTTTTTTAGAGTTAGGCTGGGCCCTTATGCCGATTACGGTTCAATGACAGCAGATGACTACCAGCTCAATAAAATGGGGCATAAACCCACCCGTTTGAAAGTATCAAAGGCAGGTTAGATGACATCACCCGTGGGGCACAGTTTGGGCGGATATATTTTTGCGGGCAGGCCATTACATCTAGCGCCAGTAACGCTTAAATCGCGCATAATGGGGCTATTATTAATTATATTTGCAGCCAATGCCCCTGATTTAGATTTTCTTTATGGCGCGATACGCGGCGATTTTAATGCTTATCATCATCAAGCCAGCCACTCCTTGATGGCGATTTTGATTTTTAGCCTAGGCGTATGGGCATTGAGTAAAACCTGGAAAACATTTCCAGCGTATGCCACATTGATGGCAGGTTTAGCCTATGCTTCGCACATTGCGCTGGATTACATCACTAAAGATACCGCTGCACCATTTGGAATGCAGTTGTATTGGCCGTTTAGCCAACGTTATCACATGGCATCGCAGCCCTTATTTGAGCGGATTATGCACGGCGGCAGCCAAGATAATCTATGGGAGGCGCTGCCGTCTATCTTTTCGATGCATAATTTGACTGCAATCGGAGTAGAATTATTGTTATTAGGGCCATTGGCTTTATTTGTATTTTGGAAGCGCACTACAATGCGTAAAACGAGTCATTAAAATGAAAAAAGTAATTAAAATTGGAACACGGAAAAGCCCGTTAGCCTTATGGCAAGCACATTATGTGAAAGATGCCATTTTGGCGAATCATGAAGACATTGAGGTCGAGTTAGTTGAAATCGTTTCAACAGGCGATAAACACTTAGAAACTGCCTTGGCTAAAATTGGTGGTAAAGGGTTATTCCTAAAAGAACTTGAAACGGCCTTATTAGCGAATGAAGTAGATATCGCGGTGCATTCGATGAAAGACGTGACGGTGCACCTACCCGACGGCTTGCACATTCCCGTGATTTGCGAGCGTGAAGATCCGCGTGATGCTTTCGTTTCAAACCATTTTTCAGGCTTGGCAGATTTACCCGATGGCGCAAAAGTGGGCACCTGTAGCTTGCGCCGTAAAAGTCAAATTGCGGCAAAATACCCTAAACTTGAATTGATTGATTTACGCGGTAATGTGAACACGCGTTTAGCGCGCTTAGATAACGGTGATTTCGATGCGATTATTTTAGCGGCCGCTGGTTTGATGCGCTTGAAGTTCGATGATCGCATTGCCGCTTTTATTGAAACAGATGAAATGTTGCCTGCGGTTGGGCAAGGCGCGGTGGGCATAGAATGCCGAGTGGATGACGCTGAAATTGAACGATTAATTGCGCCATTGCACCATGCCACGACCGCAGTGCGCGTCAAGGCGGAACGTGCCGCTAACGAAAAGCTCGGTGGCGGTTGCCATGTGCCAGTGGCAGCGCACGCCGAACTAGACGGCGACACCTTAACCTTACGTGCTTTAGTGGCTTCAGTGGATGGAAAAACCGTATTGAAAACCCAAGAAACTGCAGCGCAATCTGAAGCATGGGAAATAGGTGAGCGCGCGGCAAAAACGCTCATCACTCAAGGCGCGGATGGCATTTTAAAAGACGTTTATCGTGAGCTCGGCAGCTGATTCAAGCGTTAAACCTTTAAATAATATGGGCGTGCTTATCACGCGCCCATTAGCGCAAGCTATCGTCTTTGCGCGCAAAGTGGAAGCATTGGGCGGCGCGGCGCATGTCTTTCCTAGCCTAGAAATCACCTTCACACCTAAAACAAACTTGCAGCCGCTCATCAATGCTTTTCAAGCAGATGACACCCTTATTTTTATTAGTCAAAATGCAGTGCAGGCATTGTGCGTGGCGATGGATGAAGCACAATTAAAAAACTTAACCATGATGCGCTTGGTGGCGGTTGGGCAGCGCACTTCGGAAGCTTTGCAAGCATTTGGCTTGAACGCGAATATTACGCCGCCGAATCAGGCACAAAATACCGAAGGTTTATTGCAACACGCCGCATTGCAACATTGCCAAGGGCAACGGCTTTTTATTATTCGTGCACAATCTGGGCGTGGCACTCTGCGCTCAGAGCTGATTAAACGCGGCGCAGAAGTTGAATATATAACAGCCTACCATCGAGGCTTACCTGAAAATATAGACACCGATAAATTAATTAAGGCTCTATTAAAAGGTAAAATTCAGGCCGCTTTATTTACTAGCCATGATGCTTTTAAACACACTGTGAGTTTATTAGGCAAAAATGCCGCCGCCGTCTTATTGCAAGACGTTAAGATTATCGTGCCTAGCCAGCGCGTAGCAGACGCCATTGGTGAGCAGTTTAGTTTAGATATTTTGCTGGCTGAGAACGCATCAGATCAAGCCATGCTGGCGGTGCTTAACGATACCGTATCGTAGTAGAAAAGTGTAGCGCCTATTTAAAGTGCATCAATTTTCTGTGCCAGTTTAATATCTTTATGGGTGATGCCGCCTTCGCTATGCGTGGTTAAATTAATCACCACTTTGTTATATGAGTTTGTCCAATCTGGGTGATGATTGGCACGTTCAGAACATAATGCCACGCGGCTCATAAACCCGAATGCTTCGATAAAATCTTTAAACTTAAAAGATTTCATGAGTGAATCTCCCTTATATTGCCAATGATCAAGATGATCTAATTCGATGGCAATGGCTTCTGTAGATAATTTCATAAGAACCCCCTTGAAAAGCGCAGGCTAAATGCGATTGCGCACACGATACTATACTGAAAGTCAGTGACAAGCACAAATCAGCCCGCATCTATTTGATTTTATGCCGAAACTTTATGGTTTACGCGCTAAGAAAGTCGCGCGGCGCGGTGCAGGGTAGCCTTCGATTGTGCGTGTTGGGTCATCGGTGTCGAGGCAATATTCCAGAGACTGTGAATCAATCCATGGTGTTTTTCTTTGCTCTTCTAGGGTCGTGTTGGTCTCGTCGATAAGCTGGATATCTATGAACCCAGCGCGTGCTAACCATTGGCCTAACACTTCGGAACTAGGGATAAACCAAACATTACGCATGCGTGCGTAACGGTCTTCTGGCACCAATACTTGGCCGTGTTTAGATTCAATCACCAAGGTCTCTAAAATTAATTCTCCACCTGATTTAAGACAGGCTTTGAGTTCAAATAAGTGGTCAAACACCGAGCGGCGATGATACAAAACCCCCATCGAAAACACGCTGTCGAAATAATTTAAATTGTTGGGTAAGTCTTCAAGTTTGTAGGGCAGAACAGTATGGTGCTTACCAGCGTCGCCGGCGTATTGTTTCATGAGTAAAAATTGAATGATAAACATCCAACCTGGGTCAATGCCCAGCACCGATTTTGCACCTGCGGCCAACATGCGCCAACCAAAATAGCCATTGGCGCAGCCAACATCTAAAATATTTTTATTCTTTAATTCTAAGTGAGGCGCAATGCGCTGCCATTTCAAATCAGAGCGCCATTCGGTATCGACCGCAGTGCCGAAGAAATTAAACGGGCCTTTGCGCCAAGGCTTTAATGTTTGTAGGGTGTGATTGAGCTGGGCAAGATCAGCATGATTTAAAGGAGGGTGGCTGTTGATGCTCACCTCGGCATGGTGTGCTGAAAACTGAAGCTGATCAGCTTGAGGCGCATTATCTAAACTGGCTAACCACGCTGGTAAGTCTCCGTGCTTTAATGTGGCCAGCTGATGGCGCATATCGGCACTGAACGTTTCAGCCCATTGGCAATTCTCTGCTTTTAATTGGGCTGCAAAGGCATCTACGCCCAGTGCATTATAGAGCTGCACGCCATAAGCGGGCATTGATTCTGTGGTCATTCGGGTTTATAAGCGATGAATGAATGGAAATTAAAACATTGAAACCAAGATATGGCGCGTTCAAAACCAGCGGCTTGCAGGCGGTTTAAATGCGTTTGTTCAGTTTCGGGTATCAGGATATTTTCTAACGCTTGGCGTTTCTGGCTGATCTCTAATTCAGAGTAACCATTATGTTTTTTAAAATCATAATAAAGCTTGGTTAAGGTGGCTTCAGTTTTTTCGCAATCAAAGCGAAGTTTTTCTGATAATAAAATGACGCCGCCGGGCTTCATGCCAGCGTAAATTTTTTGCAGCAAGGCGAACCGTTTTTCAGGCGCAATAAATTGCAGGGTGTAATTCATGATGACCATGCTGGCGTTTTGAATCTCCGTCTCAGAGATGTCTTCACAGCGCAGTGTGATTTGTATTTGTGGTTTTGCACTAAGGCTTCGTAGGTTTTCATGGCAACTCGTGATCATCGCTTCGGCGTTATCCACACCGATCAAAGCACAGGGTGTGTTGATTTTATCGTGCACAGACATTAAGCCCGTGCCCAGCGAGCAACCTAAATCATAAACACGGCTATTCGCTTGCACGGTTTCAGCGGCAATCACGCCTGTCATGGCAATCACCGATGCATAGCCTGGTACTGAACGGCGAATCATATCGGCAAATACCGCGGTGACGCGCGCATCGAATTGAAAGGCTTCGATATCTGAGGCAAGCTCAGAAAATAAATTATCTGTTTGCATCATTAACCTTGGGTGTTCTTTGCTACCCAACGCGCGCCCTTGTCGGTGTGTTCTTTTTTCCAAAAAGGCGCGCGGTGTTTTAAGGCTTCCATGATCTCGCGGCAAGCCTCAAATGCAGCATTACGATGTGCAGACCAAACTGCCACCACCACTAGTGTATCTGAGGGTGAGACTTTGCCGATACGGTGTGTAATGGCGGCTTGTAGAATGGCGTGTTTTGTTAAAGCCTCATGAAGAATATTTTCCAGTTCTTTTTTAGTCATGCTTGGGTAATGCACCAGCTCCATTGCTTGAATGGTTTGATCGTCATTGAAATCACGCATGGTGCCGATGAAATTAGCGCTTGCGCCAAAGCGATGTTGTTTAAGTGCGCCTGAACTGATGAGCTGAGCTTGCGCGCGTGCTAACCATTGCCATGGGTCAATGGCTTTATCGGAGATATCGATCAACATTTAGCCGCCCGTCACAGGTGGGAAAAAAGCCACTTCATCGCCGGATTTAACTGCGCTGCTAAATTGGGCATATTCTTGATTGATCGCCACGCGAACAGCGGCATCCGCGGTTTGCTGGCTAATACCATTCCAAACATCCTGCGCAGTGTGAAGGTTATCTGCGGCAAGTTCGGTTTCAGATAAACCAAGTTGTTCACTTAAGCTGGCAAAAATAAGAACTTTAATCGACATGGCTGACAAGGTTTTGAGGAAGGTAGGAGTATAATCTAAGCTTTATAAGAAATCAGGTAAGAGAAATGGCTGCAAATACGCAATTTATACCGTTAAATATTGCGGTGTTAACAGTTTCCGATAGCCGTGATGAAAGCACCGATTCTTCAGGCGATTTATTAGTGCAACGCATCACCGACGCTGGGCACATGCTGTATCAAAAACAAATTGTTAAAGATGACCGCTTTGAAATTCGCGCTGTATTATCAGCATGGATTTTAGACGTTGATTGCGCAGCAGTCGTGCTCACGGGTGGCACGGGCGTGACGGGTCGTGATGGCACACCAGAGGCCATTTCACCTTTATTTGATAAAACCTTAGGGGGTTTTGGTGAACTGTTTAGAATGTTATCTTACGATGAGATTGGTGCATCAACGGTCCAATCTCGCGCCTTAGCGGGTGTGGCAAATGGGACGCTACTCTTTGCTTTACCTGGCTCAAACAACGCGTGTAAACTGGGATGGGATAAAATCATTCAATCGCAATTAGATGCACGGACTAAACCGTGTAATTTTGTGGCGTTAATTTCTAGGATGATGGAACACTGATTTGTTCTGCATGGAACGGTCAAAACGTTAATCAGTAAAGTGGCCACGTTGGCGTAATAATTCTCGTTTTAGATTTGGGTGTGCTTTAAATTTATCACGGCCATGTAACCAAACATGGTTCTGAATCACCACCATTGCGCCGATGGGCAGCGCAATGGAAAAGGTGTTTTTATCGGCTTCTAAGGATTCACTCATTTCATGTAAATATAAACCTTGTGGCCTATTCATAGGTTCTGCAAATTGATCAATAAACAGCATATGGGGTTTGCCATTCTCATCGTCTTCAAAAAAGACGGGATGCGAAACTTTATGCGTTATATTTTTACTTTTAGGTGAGCCCCATAATATTGGGCGCTTAGCGAGCGGGTGCTGATGAAACTTTTGCAAATCTTGCCAGTCGTCTAGGTGTAAAAGCATCGTTTCACCGCCGTGCATATTTTGCTCATCCATTTTCATCATTAAAACAAAGTCAGTGCGCTCATCAACATACGTGCCATCATTGTGAAGTTCTAGGCGATGGTAGGCTTGGCGTAAATAGCTGTCGCTATTGTCTTTATGCTCCACCGTGAAACGTGCATAAAAGCTGCCGTACATGGCATCATAATTTGGCAAGCCAATTAAATGGGAGATGGCGGTTGCAAATAAAACATAGAAGTCTTTTTGATCTTGTTCAGCACCCTCATAACGGATGACAAAAGCGGCTTGATCACGGCAATGTAAAATATCGTTTAGGGTTTTGCTTAAACGATGCTGGCAAGCTTGATCTAAAGCCTCTGCAATCGCAAACCTCAGAAACGGTTTATATTCAATTGCCTGAACGTCCCATTTTTCTAAGGCAGCCTGTCGAAACATATCCATGGCGGGTTTAGAAATGACGATCTCTTGTGCGCGCTTATTTTCAGGCAAAGGCGAGACAGTGAATGTGTTTGTTTTCGAGGCATGAATACGGGCGACCATGGCTTAGCTCCAAAATGAGACATTAAAGTAAATAAATTTTCTGTTCTAGAGCGTAGCAAATTCAGTGGACTACTTGTAAGCTTCTTGGCATGAATTTAAACACCCTAAAACGCCCCGATATTTTGCTGATGGTGATGGCCGCCGCCGTGCCATTGAGCTTTTCAGTCTGGATGACACTCATCGATAATTTCTCGATTAATCAAGCAGGTTTTACGGGCAGAGAGATTGGTATCTTACAAAGCCTGAGAGAAATTCCTGGCTTCATGGCCTTTGCAGTGGTGTTTTTGTTGTTCCTTATTAAGGAGCAAGCACTCGCGTATTCTTCTTTATTATTGCTTGGCATAGGCACTATTTTAACGGGCTGGTTTCCCTCGGTTATTGGTTTGTATCTCACCACGGTGTTGATGTCGATTGGCTTTCATTATTATGAAACCATGCAAACGTCGTTATCTTTACAGTGGTTAGACAAAGACGAAGCGCCGCATATTTTGGGTAAAATTATAGCGGTAAGCTCATTTGTCTCGATCATCATTTATGGCTTATTAGCATTGGCAACGCGCGTGTGGCAGGTAGATTATGTGGTGATCTATTCAGTGGGCGGCGGGCTGACTTGCTTGATTGCGTTATATTGTTGGTGGGCATTTCCACACTTCCCTGAGAAAGTGGTCCAACATAAAAAAATTGTGCTTAGAAAACGTTATTGGCTGTATTACGCATTGGTGTTTATGTCTGGCGCACGGCGGCAAATTTTTGTGGTGTTCGCAGGCTTTATGATGGTGGAGAAATTTGGCTATGGCGTGGCAGAAATCTCTAGCTTGTTTTTAGTCAATGCGGCTTTAAGTATGTTTTTAGCGCCTAAAATTGGCCGTTTAATTGGGCATATTGGTGAGCGCCGTGCCTTGGTGTTTGAATACATTGGCTTGATCATTATTTTCATCGCCTATGCCTATGTGACGGATCACCGCATCGCTGCGGGCTTGTATATTATTGATCATATTTTCTTCGCCATGGCGATCGCGATTAAAACTTACTTCCAGAAAATTGCGGATCCAAAAGACATTAGCTCAACCGCTGCGGTAGGCTTTACCATTAACCATATTGCCGCCGTGGGCCTGCCTGCGGCATTAGGTTTGGTGTGGGTCTATTCGCACTCACTCGTATTCTTAATTGGCGCAGGGATGGCGGTGGTATCTCTAGCGTTGGCCTTTTTAGTGCCGCGCCACCCCAGCGCTGGTAGGGAAGTGGCTTTTAATCAGGCCTCCGAATCAAGCCGTTAAATCTTAATTTAAAAAACCAATAAAATGAAAATCAGCATTATCAGTGGCAGTCATCGCAAAGATGGGCAAAGCCTTAAAGTGGCCAAACACATCGAAAGTAGATTGCTTGAATTAGGTGTGTGTGACCAAACACATTTACTCAGCTTAAGTGAAAACCCGTTGCCTTTATGGGAGGAGAAAATCTGGGAAGGTGATACGCAATGGCAGGCACGCTTAAAGCCTATTGCAGAAGAATTAACCCAGAGCGATGGCTTTGTGGTGATTGCGCCTGAGTATCACGGCATGGCGCCGGCGGGCTTAAAAAACTTTTTTCTATGCTTTGGCAAGAATGAATTAGCGCATAAGCCGGCCTTACTGGTGGGCGTGTCTTCCGTCGATGGCGGTGCCTACCCCATTGCTGAGCTGCGCATGAGTAGCTATAAAAACAGCCGAATTTGTTATCTTCCTGAGCAACTCATCGTGCGTAATGTGGAATCAGTACTGAATGAAGAAGCAGGCGATGCCGATTCCGCAGATGCCTATTTCAGAGGCAGAATTGATTGGACACTCAAACAACTCGAGCAATATGCCACAGCACTCAAAACTGTGCGCGCCAGTGGCGTGACGGATATGAGTGATTTTGGCAATGGCATGTAGTGCATAAACCTTGCAGACATTAACACCATTGACCTTATGGTTTTACGAGTTGAATCTAAGTTGTATAAGAAACAGACATTAATTCTACTGAGCGTGCTCGCAGTCGCATTGCTGAGTTTTTCGATATGGAAAGAACGTGTGCTTGCCACCCCTATGTTGCCAGTTAAAACGCAGATTTTTTCTAAAGCTGTAATTGAGTCAAACTTCAGATTAAACCACCTAACGCTGGGCGGTACGGGCAGGGTGTATGGCGCTTATGGTAAGGCCTTGCACCGAATTGATAAAGCGGGCCAATCAGCGCTTAAGTTATACACTTTTCAAAGCACGGTATCTGCCATTCATGAACGCGCAGATGGGGTTATCGTTGTTGCCAGTGATGATGATATTTGGGATGTGGCTAAGCCCTGCAAGATATTTCGCTCGATGGATTCAGGCAAAACTTTTCAACACATTAAAACCATCGAAGGCGGCGCGGCTTTGTGGTGGTCGATCACCTCGGATGCACAAGGGCGTTTATTTGTGGCGGAATATGGCCCGCAAGAAAAAGATGTTTCCAAAACCTTATGGCGCTCAGAAGATGATGGTGACACTTGGCAAGCAATTTATAAAGCAGATAATGAAGATGGCGTGCATTTACATCGAGTCGCCATCGACCCTT
>JAZGFQ010000130.1:0-4866 GCA_036479635.1 Arenicellales bacterium | reverse complement strand
AAGGTATGCCGCAAGGCCGCAGGTTCGGCATTACTGGCCGATGAAAAACAAGTGGCTGCTATTCTCGAGGCGGTTGTAGCGGCAGTTAATGTGCCCGTCACCTTAAAAATTCGCACGGGCATCACGCGCGAACAAAATAATGCGGTGAATATTGCCCGCATTGCAGAGCAATCAGGTATTCAAAGTTTAGCGGTGCATGGCCGTAGCCGAGCGTGTTTATTTAAAGGCGAAGCCGAATACGACACGATTCGCGCGGTTAAACAATCGGTCGGTATACCAGTGCTTGCGAACGGTGATATCACTTCGCCTCAAAAAGCGCGGGCGGTATTGCAAGCCACAGGCGCAGATGGGGTGATGGTTGGGCGGGGTGCACAAGGCAAACCTTGGTTGCCATCGATGATCGCAGATTATTTAGTGCTTTATGCCGCTGAGCCTAACATTAAACACAGCTTGCCCGTTGAACCGGATCTAGCTCAGCAGCAAGCAGCGTGCCTAGAACACATTCAATTACTTTACGCCTATTACGGCGATAAAATGGGTGTGCGCATTGCGCGCAAGCATATTCGTTGGTATTTAATGAATATTGAAGGCGGCTTAGCTTTATCGAAACAGCTTAACCGCTTAGAAGCGCCTAAACAAATCTTACAAACACTCGCTGATTTTTACGATCAAAGCCAATCAAATGCTTGGTTTAATCTAAATCAATCAAGCGCCAATAGTTTGGCGGCCTAATAATATGCCGAAGCCCGTCAATATGAGCTTTTCTACGGCTGTTTCTGCTGCATTAGACGATTACTTTGATAGTCTAAACGGCGAAGCACCCGCACAATTACATAAGCTCGTGATTGATGAGGTTGAAAAAACCTTGGTACAAAACATTATGCAGCGCACCGATGGCAATCAATCAGAAGCGGCTAAAATATTGGGCGTGAATCGTAATACCTTGCGCAGCCGCTTAGAAAAATTTGACCTTTTACCTTAAATTATAGACACGACCCTATTATGAACTTAAAACCCATTCGACGTGCGCTGATCAGCGTTTCTGACAAAACCGACATCATCTCTTTCGCGCAAAAACTGCAAGTGCTTAATATTGAGATTCTTTCAACGGGCGGCACCGCCAGCTTATTGAGAGATAATAACATCGACGTGATGGATGTTAGCGATTACACGGGTTTTCCTGAGATGATGGATGGCCGTGTGAAAACCTTGCACCCCAAAGTACATGGCGGTATTTTAGGCCGACGTGGTATAGATGATGCCGTTATGGCTGAAAATGATATCCAGCCAATTGATTTATTGGTGGTGAATTTATATCCATTCGAGCAAGCAACGGCAGATAAAAACTGCACATTTGCTAATGCGATTGAAAACATAGATATCGGTGGGCCGACCATGTTGCGCGCAGCGGCTAAGAATAATAATGATGTGATGGTGGTGGTGGATCAACAAGATTATGCGCGCGTATTAGCTGCACTTGAAGAGCATGATGGCGCAACCCCTGAAGCTTTGCGTTTTGAGTTGGCGGTTAAAACCTTTGAGCACACGGCTGCTTATGATGGCATGGTGGCTAATTATTTGGGCGCAGTGAAGGAAGGCGTTAAAACCGATGATTTTCCGAGCACATTTAATCAACAATTTCGTTTAGAGCAAGGCATGCGTTATGGCGAAAACCCGCATCAACGCGCAGCTTTTTATAAAGATGCGAATGCAACAGGTGCCTCTATTTCAACCGCAGTGCAGCATCAAGGTAAGGAATTGTCTTACAACAACATTGGCGATACCGATGCCGCTTTAGAATGCTTGAAACAGTTTGATGAGCAAGCCGCTTGCGTGATTGTCAAGCACGCGAATCCTTGTGGTGTGGCCTATGGTGATTCATTGCTCGATGCTTATCAACGCGCGTTTAGCACCGATGCAGAGTCTGCTTTTGGAGGTATCATTGCGTTTAACCAAACGCTCGATGACATCACACTCAAAGCCATACTCGATCAGCAATTTGTCGAGGTGGTGATTGCGCCTGAGGTGACCGATGCAGCGATTAAAGTTGCCGCAAAGAAGAAGAATGTACGTTTATTAAGTTGTGGCCAATGGGAAACTGAGGCTGAAAAGGGCAAGCTTGATTTCAAGCGTGTCAATGGCGGATTATTGGTGCAAGATATAGACGACCAGCTCTACAATGAATTAAAAGTGGTGACCGAACGCGCACCCACGGAAGCTGAAATGCGTGATTTACTGTTTGCTTGGAAAGTTTCAAAATTTGTTAAGTCTAATGCGATTATTTATGCCAAAGATCTAATGACCATTGGCGTGGGTGCAGGCCAGATGAGCCGCGTAAACTCAGCGCGTATCGCAGCCATCAAAGCGGAGCAAGCGAAACTATCAGTGCAGGGCGCTGTGATGGCCTCTGATGCCTTTTTCCCCTTTAGAGATGGTTTGGATAATGCCGCTGAAGTTGGGGTTAAAGCCGTGATTCAACCCGGTGGTTCGATGCGTGATGATGAGGTGATTGCCGCAGCCAACGAGCATGGCATCGCCATGGTATTTACCGCTATGCGCCATTTCCGCCATTAACGGCTTATCTCGCGTCTTAAATGCACAATTTATGCGTTGAACAATAATCACGTACATGTGTACGCTCATATTGTTCGCCTTGAACTTGAACATTTAAAACACGATCTAAACCATTAATAAACTTTAAATTTTATTACAAAAACCATAAATGAACATTCTTATTATTGGTGAAGGCGGGCGTGAGCACGCTTTATGTTGGAAGGCGGCGCAATCATCGATGGCCTCAAAAATTTTTGTTGCCCCAGGTAATGCGGGCACAGCTTTAGAGTCAAAAACGCAAAACGTGGCGTTGGCGGTGGATGATATTGACGGTTTGCTGACGTTTGCTTTAGCCAATGATATTGGCTTATGCATTGTTGGCCCTGAAGTGCCGTTGGTGTTGGGATTGGTTGATGTATTTATTGAGGCAGGCGTGAAATGTTTTGGCCCGCGCAAAAAGGCCGCGCAATTAGAAGGCTCTAAAGCCTTTGCTAAGGGTTTTTTAGCACGGCACAACATTCCAACGGCGGCTTATGCACATTTCTCTGAATTAGCGTCAGCGGTGGCATACCTTAAAACGCAATCAATGCCTATCGTGATTAAAGCCGATGGTTTAGCGGCGGGTAAAGGCGTGATCATCGCACAAAATGAAGCTGAAGCCATTGCAGCCTTAGAAGATATTTTAGAAAATGATTTGTTCGGTGGGGCAGGGGCGTCAGTGGTGGTTGAGGCATTTTTGAGCGGTGAAGAAGCCAGTTTTATTTGCATGGTTGCAGGCGATAAAGTGTTGCCATTTGCCAGTAGCCAAGACCATAAAGCCGCCTATGATGGCGACCTTGGCCCAAACACAGGTGGAATGGGGGCCTATTCGCCTGCGCCTGTGGTGGATGCGGTGATGCATGATCGCATTATGGCAGAAGTCATTATGCCAACGGTTAACGGCTTGTTAAAAGATGATAACCCTTTTACAGGGTTTTTATACGCAGGTTTGATGATCGGTGCAGATGGCCAGCCACAGGTGATTGAGTTTAATTGCCGCATGGGTGACCCTGAAACTCAGCCGATTATGATGCGTTTAGAGTCTGATTTAGTTGCTTTATGCTTGGCTGCTGTCGAGGGCACGCTACCAGAACAGGCGCAATGGAAAGACCAAGTTGCGCTAGGTGTGGTATTGGCCGCTGAAGGGTATCCTGCATCCTATGAAAAAGGCCGAGAAATTCATTTTGACCCAGAACTAGCGGGCTTGACCGACGTAAAAGTTTTTCATGCGGGAACGACAAACGTGCAAGATAAACTTAAAACCCATGGTGGGCGCGTATTGTGTGCGTGCGCTTTAGGCGATAGCGTACAAGCAGCGCAAACTAAGGCATACGGCGCGACTAAGTTGATTGAATGGCAGGGCATGTGGTGTCGTTCTGATATTGGTTATCGTGCGGTTCAGCGTGAGCAAGACAATGACTGATACGATATCTAAGGTTATTCGCGGGCAAGTTATTTTTCAGAGTTTATTTGCGCTCTATTTTATATTTTTAAGTTGGCAGTTACTTTCTCCTGTGACCATTATTAAGGTAGGAGAATGGGATAAGCTTTATCATTTTATTGGTTTTGGTGCATTAGGAACGTCGGCTGTTTTAGCTTTTTTACATAAAAGTTGTGCCAGGCATTTAGCGATTGCTTTAATCTGTTATGCCGCTCTTACAGAAGTAATTCAATATTTCGTGCCTGGGCGTAGCTTTTCAGTATTAGATTGGCTGGCGGATACCGCCGGTATTTTAGTGGCTATAATGATCGTACCCGCCATCTATAAGCGCTTATTTTGAGCGCCTCTAAGCTCGGCACAGATATACATTTTGCCGTAGATCAACTAAAAAATGGTGGCGTGCTTGCGTATCCTGCTGAGGCTTGTTTTGGCTTGGGTTGCGATGCTCAAAACGAAGCTGCGGTCATGCGTATACTTCAGCTTAAAAAGCGTTCAGTTGAAAAGGGCTTAATCGTCATTGCATCTTCACTGAAAACGTTAATGCTGTATATCGATTGGGCTGCGTTAAGTGCAGATCAAAAAAACACGATACAAAGCACCTGGCCAGGGGCAAGCACTTGGTTGATCCCCGTCAGCGCAGATTGCCCAACGTGGCTAAGCGGTAAGCATGATACCTTGGCAGTGCGTATACCTGAATATGCGCCAATGCGAGCATTGTGTGAACAATTTGATGGTGTATTGGTGTCAACCAGTGCTAACCTTCAAACCCAGCCAGCTTTAAAAACAGCGCTTGCCTGCCAGCAATGTTTCGGTGATACACTTGATTACATCGT
>JAZGFQ010000129.1:0-2328 GCA_036479635.1 Arenicellales bacterium | reverse complement strand
TATCTGATGGTATTTGCCAGAGAGTTAGCCGATAGACCAGGATTACCCACAACGCTGGATTTAATCGTATCGGGTATAGGCATTGTATTGGTGCTTGAAGCAGCACGCCGTGCGCTTGGCCCACCGCTAAGGATTATCGCGATGATCTTTTTAGCGTAGGTGTTCTTTGGGCATCTTGCGCCCGATGTTATGTCGTGGAAAGGCGCTTCATTCTCGCGTGCTATGAGCCACATGTGGATCACCCAAGAAGGCGTGTTCGGTGTTGCGCTGGGCGTGTCTACCACGATGGTTTTCCTCTTTGTTTTATTTGGCTCTTTATTAGAGCGTGCAGGTGCAGGTAACTATTTTATCTTGGTAGCGTTTAGTCTATTAGGGAAATATAAAGGTGGGCCGGGGATTGCGGCGGTAGTGTCGTCGGCATTAACAGGTTTGATTTCAGGTTCTTCAATTTCCAATGTGGTCACTACCGGTACGTTTACCATTCCGCTGATGAAGCGAGTAGGCTTTTCGGCAGAAAAAGCAGGCGCGGTTGAAGTAGCCTCATCCACCAACGGTCAACTTACGCCGCCTGTTATGGGCGCGGCAGCATTCTTGATGATCGAGTTTGTCGGCATCTCGTATTTAGAAGTGGTGCAACATGCCATTTTGCCCGCATTAATTTCTTACTTTGCGTTGGGTTACATCGTATATTTAGAATCGTGTAAGTTGGGCTTAGATGGCATGCCTTCGAGATTCTCATCAACACTATTACAAAAAATGTTCAGTTTCTTAACCGTGATCGTCATTATTTTAGTGCTATCAATGACAATGAAATATGGTTTTGGTTGGTTAAAAGTTGCCGCAGGTGATGCAACACCGTGGATAGCGGGCGTGATATTTATTGTGTCTTATTTTTTATTATTGAAAATAGCGGTTAAATACCCTGATCTACAACACAGCGACACGATAACCGAACTACCAGAAGCTGGCCCAGTAGTTAAGTCTGGCTTGTATTTCTTATTGCCAGTGGTTGTTTTGGTTTGGTTCTTAATGGTTGAGCGATTCTCTCCTTCGTTGTCTGCATTTTGGGCATCAATGGCGATGATCTTTGTTTTGCTGACACATAAATACCTTAAAAGCGTGTTGCGTGGCGAAACTAATCCCGCACAGTATTTGAGTGATGGCTGGAATGATTTTAAAGACGGTATGGTGGCAGGCGCACGTAATATGATCGGCATCGGTATTGCGACAGCGGCGGCTGGCTTGATTATCGGCGCGGTAACGCTATCCGGCGTTGGTTTGATTTTGGCTGAGGTTGTTGAGTTTATCTCAGGCGGTAACTTAATCATCATGTTAATGCTAACGGCTGGCATTAGTTTGCTATTAGGTATGGGCTTACCCACCACCGCAAACTACATTGTTGTTTCATCGTTGATGGCGCCTGTTATCGTTAGCTTGGGCGCACAATCAGGTCTTATCGTGCCATTAATTGCGGTGCATTTATTTGTGTTCTACTTCGGTATTTTAGCGGATGATACCCCGCCCGTGGGGCTGGCGGCTTATGCCGCGGCCGCAATCTCGGGTGGTGACCCTATCAAGACAGGTCTGCAAGGATTCATGTACGATATTCGCACAGGCATACTGCCGTTTATGTTTATCTTCAACACCGAGTTGCTTTTAATCGGCATAAAAGGGCCGCTTCATTTAGCCATGGTTATAATCACGGCAACCATAGCGATGTTGATGTTTGCCGCCGCCACGCAGGGTTGGTTCTTAACCAAAAATAGGCTTTGGGAAACACTTGCATTGTTAATGGTTACATTCTTATTCTTCAGACCTGGGTTTATTATGGATAAGTTTTATCCGCCACTCACCGAAGCACCCGCAGCTCAGATTTTTGAAATTGCAGGAGGCTTGCCAGATAAAGCGCAAATCCGTGTGCAGGTAAAAGGTGAAACGCTAGAAGGAAAAGCCATTGATAAAGTAGTCATGCTACCTGTGGGTGATAAGTCATTAGGTGACGGTATTGCGAGGCTTAAAGATGCGGCAGGTTTAGAGCTTAAAGAAGAGGACGGTAAATTAATAATTGAGAACCTCGTCTTTGGTGGTGTTGCTGAAAAGCAAAAGCTTGATTTTGACTGGGAAATTGCCAGTGTAAAAATGGAAAATACAGAGCGACCTGCTAAACAATGGTTGTATATTTTAGCGGCTGGCTTGTTAGCTTTGGTTTGGTTCTCGCAAAGAGGGCGTGTGAGAAAAGAGCGATTATCAGTTAAAACTGCTTAGATATTATTCCCAGCTTCGGCTGGGACGTTTATTTGTGCTGATTGACGCGGGGTGGCTGTAGTT
>JAZGFQ010000128.1:0-5157 GCA_036479635.1 Arenicellales bacterium | reverse complement strand
GCCATCGGTGCGCAAAAACCAATCTACGAATAGTGGATTGAAGACGGTAAAGATTGGAATCAACATTCCCGCGAATAAGAACGGGTGGGCAATGAAGCGGCGCCAATAAAAAGCGAATAAGGCATAGACCAGCAAGCCCCATAGTGTAATGACTTGGAAAGCTTGATAGCTGGGGTTTAGGAATAAAACACGGTTCCAGATCGGCCCCTGTTCTGAGAGCTGCAGCACTTTATTGAAAAAATGGTTAGGGCGTGCTTCATGGGTGTAGGTCCATGCTTCAAGGCCAATAAAACCGATAATGAAAAGCGAGACTAAAGCCCAATAAGGCCAGCGCTTTTGACTAGAGATAAATGAGTGCGTGCTTGTTATGTGTTTCGGTTGAATGGCAAACCACGCTAACATTAAGCCACCAATGATTAAAACGAACAAGGTTTCTTGGTTATGTACGATGGCAGCGGCGGGCAGCGCGAGGGCTAAGAATATGAAGTGCTTTATTTTATTTTCTTGCCACTTCAATAATTCAATGACGGCCACCACTGCGGCAAAATAAATCACCATATTGAGTATGGCGGGGGCGAAATTATAATAACGAATATAGGCGAATAGATTTAGCCCGAGTTGGGCGGCCATAAAAAAGCAGCTGAATACAGCGGCGGCCATGCGTGCTTTTGATCCTAAGTTAAAATGACCAAAGAGGTACCAAGCAAAACTATACACTGCGATGAGGTAAACCAAGCTGTTGGCAAACATCGCGGCGCTTAAAGTATCAGTGAACTCTGCGTTTAATAGATGGGTAATGAGCGCGTAAAAGCTATACCAAATACCGCCTTGTTGTTTGAATAAGGCGCTGAGGCTGTGTTCGCTGCCCAGATGCCCCGTGGCGATGCCTTCAAATTGAACGCGGGCATATTCAAGGTGGCGATATAAATCAGCGGGGATTTCAGTATAAGGGCCAACGATGAGGCGATAGAGTGAGTAGCCCGCGACGACCACCATTAAGCCCGTGAGCCAAGCTCTTTTATCGCTATGACAGGCGGCTAAGTTCTGCCTAGCAGGAAACTTGAGTGCCACAACCGCCAGAAGCGTAAAACTGCCTATATAGAGGGCAAGGAAGGTGTTTAACGGCAAATTAAGCCATTTGCTCACACTGGCAAACAACACATAAAAGATATATGCGCTGGCAAGAATAAACAAAGGCTTGCCTTTTTCAAAGCCGACTAAACGAACGATCACCCAGCCGGGAAGGCACAGAGCGAGCAGATGAATGATAAGATATAAAATGCCGATCACAAGTAATCTTTAGAATTTGAGTATGGCGTATTTTAAACATTTAAAAGCCATAAAAAAAGGAACCCGTGTTGGGTTCCTAATAAATACACTGAGGAGTGAATAATAAGTTTCAGGAACTTATTGTTCGTTCACTTAAGAAGTGAAGCCTGATAATAGGGTGAATGCGCGAGAATAGATGTGACAAAAACCACTATTCTATGAGTTTTAGGCAAAAAAAGGGCGTGGCATGTATGCCACGCCTAAACCACCAAAGGAGGATGGAGGAGGAGTTCAAGTGGTTGAAGTGTAAACTTAGATGATCAACCGCTTATGTATTTGGTACAAAGTGACTTGTTTCCGAGTCAGTGGGTGTATTATCTTGGTATTTTAGTATTCTGTCAAGTGCTAATATTAGTTTTTCATTAAATACTTGTATTCATTTATTTAGCTTGTTGGATCAATCAATAACCGCTCAACCACTTGATCATTCACAAAGTGCGATTCAATGATTTCATCAATATCATCTTGATCAACAAAGGTGTACCAAACCCCTTGCGGGTACACCACCATCACCGGCCCGCTTAAGCAGCGCCCGAGGCAACCTGCTTGACCAATGCGCACTTTGCCTTCGCCGTATAAATCACGGCGTTTCATTTCTTGCTTTAAATAATCACGCATATTCTGGCTGTCGAAATCCGAACAAGCCATTAATTCCTTGCGTTGATTGGTGCAAACGAAGGCGTGATATTTATAGTAAGGGTTGGGGGTGGTCGATCCTTCGCTCATAATAATTCTATCCAATGCACGATTTTCACATCGGCCTTGCTTTTAAGGTGTTGCTGGCAGCCGATATTGGCGGTGGCGATGAGTTCAGGTTGATGCTGTTGTAATGCGCTTAGTTTATTCTTGAGTAATTGCTCGGAAATTTTAGGCTGGAATAAAGAATAAGTGCCTGCAGAGCCACAACATAAATGGCTGTTTTCTACGGGCAGTAAATCATAATCAGCCACGCTGAGTATCTTCTCGACGGTGCCGCTTAACTTTAGCCCGTGTTGTAAAGTGCAAGGCGGATGAAACGCAATTTTACGTTGTTGGCCGATGGGTTTTATTTGTTTAATTTCAGCCAGAATAACTTCTGAAATATCTTTGGCGATGGCTGAGATACGCTCAGCTTTTTCAGCATAAGCTTTATCATCCTTGAGTAAATAGCCGTAATCTTTGATAGTAACGCCACAACCTGAAGCGGTGAAAATAATCGCTTCAATAGCAGGCCCAGTTGTTTGTGCAATAAATGGCCACCAATGATCGATGCGTTCACGAATATGACGCATGCCCATTTCGTGGTCACTGGTGTGCAAGCCGACGGCGCCACAGCAACCCGTGTTATCTTCTTGAAGCAATGAGATGCCAAGCTGATCTAGCACCAATGCGGTTTTTAGATTGGTTTCAGGTGCGAGTGCCGGCTGTACACAACCTGCCAATACCAGCATTTTTCTGGCGTGCTTAGCCGCTGGCCAAGTGTCCACACTTTGCCTAACGGGTAATTGTTTTTGTATGGACTCAGGTAGCCAAGGGCGTAATGTGTTCGCGGTGCCGCTCAAGCCTTTAATCAGGTTTTTCTGCACCAATGCTTTGGCAACACTCTTGCGGCGTAAAGTATTGAGCGTTGCGCGCGGATTTACTTGCTCTAATATTGAACGGCCTGCCTCTAAAAGATGCCCATACTCAACCCCAGATGGACAAGTGGTTTCGCAGGCGCGGCATAAAAGGCAGCGGTCTAAATGCACGCGCGTTTGTGTGGTGGCAGAGCCTTTTTCTAAAAGTTGCTTGATGAGGTAAATACGCCCGCGCGGGCCATCAGCTTCATCACCTAGCAGTTGATAGGTTGGGCAGGTGGCATTACAGAAACCGCAATGCACGCAATTACCGATGATCTTAGCCGCTTCTTTGGCGGTATCCACATGGCGAAATTGCTTTGAAAGTTGAATGTCCATATTTTACAAATTTGGGTATAAGCGGCCAGGGTTGAAAATATGGCTGGGGTCAAAGGCAGATTTAAGTTTTTGGTGTACGGCCATCAGTGCGGCAGGTGGGGAATCAAAATAATCGTCTTGCTGGTCACTATTGAGCAAAGTAACATTACCGCCCAATGCATGAATATATTGACGAATATCTGTGCCATTTAGTGTCGTTTTCAGAAAACGTCTACCGCCACCCCAATCAATCAATTGCTCACCTTCAAGTGCAAGCGGTGGAGTGGTAGGCGGTAAGTTAATCAATGCCAACATCGGCAACGTTTTATCAGGCGTAAAGTAGTCATGTTTGAACGTGCTGATATTCTCCCAAATATTGTCTTTAGTTTCTTGGGTACTAAAGATGTTCTGTATGAGCGATAAATCTCGGTCAACCGCTAATTTACTGCCCGATAAACGTAAATGCAGTTTATTCACAAGCCAATTTGCAGCGCTTAAACTGGGCAGTTTTTCGCCCCATTTATTCATTTGTTTTATTGCCGTGCCTTGATCGTCAAGGCTAAGGCAGAGGTTGATTTGATATTCAGGAATGGGAATCAGCCTTAAAGACACTTCAACCAAAACACCTAAAGTGCCCATCGCGCCTGCCATCGGCCTGAACAAATCAAAACCAGCAACGTTTTTCATGACTTTTCCACCGAATTGAACGATTTCAGCTTCACCATTAATAAGCTTGGCGCCGAGTAGATAATCACGCACGCCGCCTAAATATGGCCTGCCCGCGCCCGATAAACCGCTGGCAACCGCTCCACCAATGGTGGCGCCTTGTGCGGCAAAGGGTGGCTCAAACCCCAGCATTTGCTGATGGCTGGCCAATTCAGCTTGTATGGTTTTAAGCGAAGTACCTGATTTAACCACCATCACTAATTCAGCGGGGTCATAGTCGATGATGCCGCTGTTTGAGGTCATGTCTAATTTACGTCCCGTCGCTTTATGGCCATAAAAGGCCTTGCTGCTCGCGCCGCAAATATTCAGTGCTTGCTCTGATTGAATAGCTGCGCGTACTTGGTCTTGCCAGCTTTGATAAGGAGAAGTCATGGTTAAAATCGTTCGAGTTCGGGGTGGGATAATTCGCCATGGTGCACATGCATTGCACCAAAATCAGCGCAGCGTGCGAGTGTGGGAATGGCTTTGCCAGGATTGAGTAAACTGTCTGGATCAAAGGCCTTGCGAATGGCAATAAATTGTTTAAGCTCAGGCGTGTTAAATTGCACGCACATGCGGTCAATCTTTTCTAGCCCCACGCCGTGTTCGCCCGTGATGGTGCCGCCGGCGGCCACACATAAATCGAGAATATCACCACCGAACTTTTCAGTGGCTTCAAACTCGCCAGGGATGCTTGCATCATACAAAATCAAGGGGTGGAGGTTGCCATCACCTGCATGAAACACATTGGCGACACGCAGTCCATAATGTTCAGAAAGGGTATTAATTTTATCTAAAATGCCCGCGAGTTCTTTGCGCGGAATGGTGCCATCAATGCAATAATAATCAGGGGATAAACGGCCCACAGCTGGGAAAGCATTTTTACGCCCAGACCAAAAAACCGCACGGGCATGGTCATCCTTGGCGATTTGAATATCGACCGCACCTTGTTGTTTTAAGATAACCTCTACGCGGGTTAATTGGGCTTGAACTTCTTCTTCAATGCCATCGAGTTCGCAAATTAAAATCGCGGCTGCATCGGTAGGGTAACCGGCGTGGGCGAATTCTTCAGCAGCGCGAATAGCAGGGTTATCCATCATCTCAAAACCTGCAGGAATAATGCCGCCTGAAATCACCGCGGCAACGGCATCGCCGGCTAATTTAACATCATCAAACACCGCTAATAAGGCCAGTGCTTTATCGGGTTTAG
>JAZGFQ010000127.1:0-2243 GCA_036479635.1 Arenicellales bacterium | reverse complement strand
TCGCAAAGCAGTATCCACCAATTTTTTCTTAGTCGTTATCCCTGTCAACATCACAGCCTGTTTCACCAGTTCATCATCTAAAATTATGTTTGTTCTCATTTAAACACCTCATACACATATTAATGTGTATTCTACAATAGCCTAGATCGTAAGCACCTTCGTTTGTAAACTTCCGCTGATGGCCAAAACCGATCAATAACCCTCAGGGTTATTAGCCTGCCAACGCCACGTATCATCGCACATCGCTTGCAAGCCTCTTTTTGCCTGCCAGTTTAATTCTTTTTTAGCCAGTGTAGCATCGGCATAACACGCAGCGATATCGCCATCTCGCCTTGCCACCACTTCATAAGCAATGGTTTTATCACTGGCTTTCTCCATCGCGCTGACCATCTCTAAAACAGAATAGCCCTGCCCTGTGCCGAGGTTATGAACCACATAACCAGGCGAGGTGGCTAAATTTTCTAAGGCTTTAATGTGGCCCTTGGCCAGATCTACCACATGAATATAATCTCGAACGCCCGTGCCGTCTTCTGTGGCGTAATCATCACCAAACACCGCTAGTTTTTGTAATTTCCCCACCGCTACTTGTGAAATATACGGCATTAAATTATTCGGAGTATCGTTAGGGTCTTCGCCAATTTGGCCGCTTTCATGTGCGCCCACGGGGTTAAAATAACGCAAAATTGACATATTCCAACTAGCATCAGATTTATACAAATCTGCCAGCATCTCTTCAACAATAAGTTTAGAGCGGCCATAAGGATTGGTGGCTGAAAGTGGGAAGTTCTCTTTTATGGGCAATGTGTGTGGATCGCCATACACTGTAGCGGAAGAGCTGAAAACAATGTTCCGCACTTCGCTCAGATGCATCGCTTCCAGCAAGTTTAACGTGCCCCCAATATTGTTTTGATAATACGCCAGCGGAATCTCCACCGATTCACCCACCGCCTTTAAACCAGCAAAGTGAATCACGGCATCGATGGCATGATCGTCAAAGACCGCTTGCAGCGCGGATTTATCTAATAAATCAGCCTGAATAAAGCTTAAGGTCTTGCCCGTTAATGTTTGCACTCGCTCTAGAGCGATGAATTTACTATTGCTGAGGTTATCCACCACGATAACTTCATAGCCCGCGTTTAATAGCTCTAAACAAGTGTGCGAGCCAATGTATCCCGCACCGCCCGTCACTAAAATTGTTTGAATATTATTCATGTCTTGCCTTTGATTTTTTTCATGTGCTTGGGGCCAAATTGTTAATTGTTTGTGCGTCACTGCTGCTTCGGAATGAGTCTTCAACCTTGGCGAATCTTCGATCTTAGCGAATCTTCGATCTTAGCGAAGTATCGCCCTCGAGTGTCGCCCTCGAGTATCGCCCATGGAATGCCGCGCTTTTCTCGCAGTGATAGGTGTTTTCAATATACTTTAAATTAATAGTTAGAGGTGTTCTGACGAACGATTAATGTTCAGAACCACCTGAGATTTCACGCGCGAATGCTTGAAAGTCAACGCCTTGTTGGGATGCGATTTGATAAACAACGTTAAAATCTAATTTGGTATACCCATGCACTGCAATGTTTCTAAAACCCACTGATATTTTCAAATTAGTGGGCAGTGTTGAATCAATGATATTCAATTCACATAAAACATCGAAGGTATTGCCCATCGTTGCAGGCGGGCTTTCTTCACTTCTGGAAATAATGTGCGCACCAATATCGACACAAAGCTGTACCGCTCGCGTTAAATTCAGAACGATGATATCTTGAGCATCTAAATCCTCTTGGAAAAGCGCCAATGTTTTGGGTAACTTTTTCTCAATACGGTTAGAACTTCGTCTTAAGGATTCTAGTTTTTCGTTAATTATTTGCTTATCCATGCTTCTCGGCGTTCTTCAAGAATTCGGTTTCGATACGGTAAAAAATCTTCATTATCGAAAATGTTTTTAACCATCAGATTGGCATATATTGTCTCATTCTTAATAATAATTTTCCCGTTTTTTATTATCTCATTCAATAGCGGTTGCCCCACTGCTCTAAAATCAATCAAATCAATCGAACGGCCTGTTTTATTTGCAAGTGCTCCAATCAACTTTATTTTTGCTTCTGCGTCTAAAGGCTTGCCCGCCATCACTGCAAGATCGAGATCACTTCGATCGTTCGCCTTGCCGCTGGCTAAAGAACCAAACAACATAGCAAACTCAAGTTCTGGGAAGTTTGCTAAGGCTTTTTGTATTTGTTTAAGTATCG
>JAZGFQ010000126.1:0-12841 GCA_036479635.1 Arenicellales bacterium | reverse complement strand
TTCAATATCAACCGTGCGCACGTCGGCTTGCATCAGCTCAATGCGCGCGCGCTTATCTAATTCTAAACTTTCTAAATGATTCGCCTCACCCCACGCTAAAACCTCCGTATCAAGATCAACCCCAATCGCGGTTTTATGTTCGCCTCGGTTAATCCACTCGATACTGGTTTGCGCCGTACCGCAAAAATCTTCGCGTAAACTGTGTGCATCATAGCCTCGGATCTGCTCGAAAGTTGCATCGACCATATCAATCTCCGCTTCCACACATTGCACCGCAATTTCATACAATGCGTGCTTATCTGCCTGCTCGGCCTGTGTTAATTTTTTACTGGGCATGAGACCACGCCCGATACGCTCGAATATGCATTAAGGGCTCATGCACTCGGATGATATCCACGCCTTGTGCACACATGGAGAGTGATAAACCTACGGTTTCGATATCTCTATTTTGAGCAGATGCATCACTGAACGACTGCATAAATGATTTCCGAGAATGGCCGACTAATAGACGAAACCCTTGGTTGCGTAAATCTGCTGTTGCTCGAATGATCTGCATATTCTGCAAATCGGTTTTACCAAAACCCACGCCTGGGTCAAATATAATGTTTCCAGTATTAATGCCTTGCGCTACCCATCTTTCAGTTTTATCAGCCAGCCATGTTTTTAATTGCATAACAACAGACGCATCTGTCGGCAAATGCTCGCCCTTTACCACAGGCACGCTCAAGCTGTGCATGGCAATCGCAGCGGTCTTTTTATTTTTAATTAAATCCACCATATCCGCATCAACCAACCCCGTTACGTCATTAATCCAATCGGCCCTCTGTTCAAAGGCAAGCTCAGCCGTCTCAACATGGCGCGTATCTATGCTGATGATGGGCATCAGAAAATGTTTTTTTCGTAAGGTATCTAGCACCTCAAACACAGGCCTTAAGCGTGACCACTCTGCCGCCTGAGAAATCTCATCAGCATCAGGCCGAGTCGATTCCGCACCAAAGTCTAAAATATGCACGCCCGCCATAATCCAGCGTTCTAGTTGTGCCTCTAAGGCTTTTATATTCCAATGCTCGCCTGCATCCGAGAAAGAGTCCGGCGTAAGGTTTACGATACCCATCCATAAGGGCATGGGGCGAATACGCTGGCTGATTTCAAACGCAGTTAGGTTGATATCGGGTAATACTAAATTCGGTGCAAGGTGCATTAACGGCGTTATTACGAATGCACGCTTATGCATTTCAGGATGCGGGATTTTTAAATCATCTGTTTGAATTTTCTCTTCACCCCAGAGCAAAATATCAATATCAATATTACGTGGCGACCACTGCGCGGCGTTTAAATCACGGCCTAAATCTTGCTCAATGGTTTTGATGCTTTTCAGTAATGCATGTGGCAATAAATCCGTTTCCCCACTTAACACTAAATTTAAATACGGCTGGTTCCAGTCGTCTTTAGCATCGTCTTTCAACAACGCAGGCGATTCCACTACGGGCGAAATACCTGCAACCTGAAAGCCGATTAGCTTTAACTCATCAATAGCGCGCGTTAAAAATGCGCGACGCTTACCGCAGTTTGAGCCCAACCCTAAAAAAATCATATTGGAAGATCGTTCTTTTTCAAAGAACTAAGCATCGACTCCATAAATACGATGCAAGCTTGTATTTCACTGATTTCAACGTATTCATCTGGGCGATGTGCCTGCTCAATAGAGCCTGGGCCACATACGATTGTTTCAATACCTATTTCCGAAAACAAACCCGCTTCAGTGCCATAACTGACCGCGGATAAATCATCACCTTGATTCAGTATTTTTTTCATCCACGGGTTAATGGCAGCCTCATACGGCGTATCTAAGGCAGGAAAAGCCGAATGAACCGACCACTGAATATCGCTTTTATCAGAGATTGCTTGCATATCAGGCAATAGACTTTCTTCGGCAAAACGTTCAAGTTCATCTGCAATTAATTGCGGATCTTGCGCAGGAATATTGCGAATTTCATATTCAAACTCACACTGTTGCGGAATAATATTCACCACCGTGCCACCCTGAATATTCCCAACATGCACCGTGGTATAAGGCGGTTCAAAACGCGCATCAAAAGGCCCGTTTTGTTTGATCTCATCACCCATTTCTTGAAGCTGATTGATGAGTTTGCTCGCCGCATAAATCGCATTCACACCTTGGTTTGGCAAACTCGAATGGCCCGCACAACCCGTAACATGGCAGGTTTTATCTAACATGCCTTTATGTGCGCTCACAATCTTCATATTGGTTGGCTCACCAACAATGCACGCCAGCGGTTTAACGTCACGCGTATTTAATTCAGCAATGACATCTCGCACACCGATACAACCGACTTCCTCATCATAAGAAAAAGCAAAGTGTATAGGGATGTCTAAACCTGCCTGTTGAATACTTTCAGCCATCGCCAAACACACTGCAATAAAACCTTTCATGTCGCACGTACCCCGGCCGAACAATTTGCCGTCTCGCTCAACTAAGGTAAAAGGATCCGTACTCCAAGGCTGCCCCACCACGGGCACGACATCGGTATGCCCTGATAACACAATACCTGCTACACTGGCATCGCCAATGCTGGCAAACAAATTCGCCTTGGTTTTATCCGCATTAAAGCTTAATTCAAAAGGAATGTTAAGCGCATCTAACCGCGCGCCAATCGCTTCCATCAAAGCTAAATTAGAATAACAAGAGGTGGTGTCGAAGCTAATCAATTCTTCGAGAATTTTGAGGGTGTGTTTAAGCATTTTGCAAGTGTATCAAAATGCACCGTTTAAAATAGCGTTTTAAGTGATCAACCTTCAGGTTGGCAGATACCCTTTTTCTTAATCGCACCTAAGGTTCGTACAATTAGACCTAAAATAATTGCGGTCATCAAGCCCAATAATATTAAGCTAATCCAGCGTGCAGGTTGATACTGGCTTTGCTCAAAATAATGTAACGAAGCCAAGGTGATGGAAGACAAGGGGAAGGAATAGGCCCACCATGATAAAAAGAACGGTAGCTTTGCAAAACGTTTATATTGCGATAACAAAAAAATGGTTAAAAACAAACCTACACCATAAAGCACTTGAGCAAAATTATCGACATAACCGTTTAAGGCAAGATACGCCACAAAGCCCACCGTCGGCGGTGCGATGAGAATAAACAAGGTTGGCACCAGCATCGGTGGAAGCGCATCAAAGAAAAAAATGCGATGCATGAAGATAGTGAGCAACACCAACCAAAATACAATACCAATACTGAAAAACCACCAGCCAATTTCTTCAAAACCTAGCGGCACTGCTACCACAGGCACCAAGATATTACCCACCACAGGAATAAACCACGTTGGGTTTATGTGGGCGTTTTTAAGATGATCGCCGAATATCCAACGACTAAACACAGAGATCGTCAAAGCGATATTCATAATCGCACCAACAGTAAATAATGCAGTTGCAATGGGCTCGGAATAAGGCAGTGCAATCGCTGAAATCAGAATAATAGAAATTGAAATCGCGGAGAAAAAGTTCGATTTCACCGGATGATGAAATTCTTGTTTAACTGCACCCGAACACTTGATGCATTTCAAGCCATACGTTAATACCAGCACGGCAAATACCAACACCGCTAAACCTTCCATCACCATATGCGGGCTAATCTCTAGCGCCAACATCTGCGCCGCCTTACGCCAAGCCAATGCCATGCCAGCTAAACCCATCACCATAGGGAAAAAATTGATGGGAAAGTGAGCGAGTTGTCTGTCGTTAGACATTTTAGAACCTGATTTTATTTAGCAGAAAACTCATGCACTGCATCCACCAAAGCCTTCACATTCTCAGGGTCAATGCCGGGATGGATGCCATGACCCAAGTTAAAAATATGGCCCGTGTTATCGCCATATTCATCAATAATCGCTTTGACTTCACGTCGCACAGTATCAGGCGTAGCGTATAAAACGGTTGGGTCTAAATTACCTTGAAGCGCGACTTTATGGCCGATCAAATCATGCGCCGATTTAATCGGCATTGTCCAATCTAAACCGACAGCATCGCAGCCTGTAGCTGCTATTTGCTCTAACCACATACCGCCGCCTTTGGTGAATAGAATAACGGGGATGTCTTTTGTGGCATCGTCTGCTTTTAATTCATTAACGATTTTCCACATATACGCCAGTGAGAATTCAAGATATTGCGGCATCGATAACGACCCACCCCAAGTATCAAAAATTTGCAAGACTTGCGCGCCTGCCGCCACCTGAGCTTTTAAATAAGTCACCACCGCATCTGCAACTTTATCTAGCAAAACGTGTGACATTTTCGGCTCGCAATGCAACATACCTTTGGCATGTTTGAAATCTTTGCTGGTACCGCCTTCGACCATGTAAGTCATGAGCGTCCATGGGCTGCCCGCAAAACCAATCAATGGCACGCGACCATCTAGCTCAGAGCGAATGAGTTTAACCGCATCAAATACATAACCTAACTCTGCTTCAACATTAATCACGGGCAGGGCTTTAATATCTGCCACTGTACGCACAGGTTTATCAAACTTAGGGCCAACGCCTTCATTTAAACTCAAACCCAAACCCATCGCGTCAGGAATGGTGAGAATATCTGAAAATAAAATCGCTGCGTCTAACTCGAAACGCTCCAAAGGCTGGAGCGTAACCTCACAGGCCAACTCAGGGGTTTTGCACAAGGTTAAAAAGTCACCTGCTTTTTCTCGCGTAGCGCGATACTCAGGTAAATAACGCCCTGCTTGGCGCATGATCCAAACAGGCGTGCAATCGGTTTCTTCTCGGCGCAATGCACGGATGAAACGGTCATTTTTAAGTTTTGTTGTCATGTTATCTTGGTAGCTCACTGTCACCCATTAAATAAGAATCGACTTCACGCGCGGCTTGGCGGCCTTCGCGTATCGCCCACACCACTAAAGATTGCCCGCGCCGCGCATCGCCCGCCGCAAACACGCCTTCAACAGAAGTATGATAGGCCATCTCGCCTTCGGTGCTGGCTTTCACATTACCGCGCGCATCGAATTTAAGATCTAAAGCCTCCAACATACCTGTTTGAACAGGGTGCACAAAGCCCATTGCTAAGGTGACGATATCGGCTTTTAGTTCAAATTCCGAACCGGCCACTTCTTCCATTTGCCACTGTCCATCTGCGTCTTGCATCCACTCAACTTTAACGCATAACGCCGCTCTCACATTGCCCTTGCTGTCATCGATGAACTGTTTCGTCATCACGCTCCACATACGCTCGCAGCCTTCTTCTTGCGAGCTAGAGGTGCGCATTTTATTCGGCCATTCAGGCCACACTAAAGCTTTGTTTTCTTTCTCAGGCGGCTGCGGCATGATCTCAATTTGCGTGATCGATTCCGCACCATGGCGCACTGAGGTACCGATGCAATCAGAACCCGTATCGCCGCCGCCAATCACCAACACATGTTTACCTTCGGCGTTAATTTCAGAGGCCTCTGCAATCACATCACCTTGTACCCATGCCGTGTTCTTGCGCAAGAAATCCATGGCGAAATAAACGCCGTTTAAATCACGCCCAGTCACAGGTAAATCACGCGGTTTTTCTGAGCCTGCTGCCAACACGATGGCATCAAATTTATCCCACATCTTGCGAATGGATAAATCCACACCCACATGCGTGTTGGTATGAAAATGCACGCCTTCGCGGCGCATCTGCGCCATGCGCCGGTCAATGATTTTTTTATCTAATTTAAAATCAGGAATGCCGTAGCGTAATAAACCACCAATCCGCATTTGCTTTTCATAGACATCTACCTGATGCCCCGCGCGCGCTAACTGCTGCGCACAGGCTAAACCAGCTGGGCCAGAACCGATAATCGCCACGCGCTTACCCGTTTTATGTTTGGCAATATCAGGCGTAATCCATTTATTATCCCAGCCCTTTTCAACAATCGCTTGCTCGATGGTTTTAATCGTCACAGGCGCATCATCAAGGTTTAACGTGCATGATTCTTGACACGGCGCAGGGCATACGCGCCCAGTGAATTCTGGGAAATTATTGGTTGAATGCAGTTGATGCAAGGCGGCTTGCCAATCACCTAAATAAACCAAATCATTCCAATCTGGAATGTTGTTATCGACAGGGCAGCCTTGATGGCAATACGGAATACCGCAATCCATGCAACGCGCACCTTGTGCCTGAAGCTCATCATCGCTTAAATCAATAACGAACTCGTTGAAATGCACAATTCGCTCTGACACAGGCGAATAACCACGCTCTTTGCGCTCAACTTCAATAAACCCTGTTGGCTTACCCATTACGCCACCTCCGCAGTGCTGGCCTGCTCGCGAGCAGCATATTGTTCAGTTAACGCGCGCTTGAAATCAACGGGCATCACTTTCACAAAATGGGCCATTTCATCTGACCAGTTTTCTAAAATACGAATCGCTACTGCGCTGTTGGTATAACGCTTATGATTCTCGATAATTGTTTTTAAACGCGTCTCATCAAATTGGGTTTTATCCGCTAAGACTTGATCTAGGCTCACGCCGCCATCGGCCTGCACGCTTTCAAGTTCGATCATTTCCATGTTGCATCGATCTGCAAATAAACCTTGAGGGTCATACACATAAGCAATGCCGCCCGACATACCCGCTGCAAAATTACGACCGGTCTCGCCTAAACTCACCATCACGCCACCGGTCATATACTCACAGCCGTGATCGCCCATGCCTTCAACCACTGCCGTTGCACCTGAATTTCTAACGCAAAAACGCTCACCTGCTACGCCGCGGAAATAGGCCTCACCTGCAATCGCGCCATACAGCACTGTGTTGCCTACGATGATGTTTTCTTCGGCTTTTTCAAGCACTGAGCTTTCATGTGGAAAAATCGCTATACGCCCGCCAGATAAACCTTTGCCAACATAATCATTGCCTTCGCCCGCCAGCTCGATGGTCACGCCTTTAGCCAGCCATGCGCCGAAAGATTGCCCCGCACAGCCATCTGCTTTGATGTGGATCGTGTCGTCTGGCAAGCCTTGGTGACCATAACGCCGCGCCACTTCACCCGATAACATCGCGCCAATGGTGCGGTTATAGTTATGAAAAGTGGTTTCAATTTTCACCGCTATGCCTGATTCCAATGCAGGCATAGCCTGTTTAATTAGCTCATTATCCAAGGCTTTATCCAAGCCATGATCTTGCGTGACGCTGTGGAAAATACCCACCCCTTCACCTGCTTCTGGCTTAGTCATTAAGCGCGTGAAATCTAGGCCTTGCGCTTTCCAAAGATTCACTGCTTTGCGCGCATCTAAACTCTGGCTTTGACCGATCATCTCATCCATATTGCGATAGCCTAGACGCGACATTAATTCGCGCACTTCTTCAGCGACAAAGAAGAAATAATTTATCACATGCTCAGGCGTACCCGTAAAACGCTTACGCAGTTCAGGGTCTTGCGTCGCCACGCCCACAGGGCAAGTGTTCAGATGACACTTACGCATCATGATGCAACCTTCTGCAATCAGCGGTGCAGTCGCAAAACCAAATTCATCCGCACCTAATAAAGCGCCGATCACGACATCACGGCCTGTGCGTAAGCCACCATCAACTTGCACCGAAATACGGCTACGCAAATTATTCAATACTAAGGTTTGATGCGTTTCCGCTAAACCAATTTCCCACGGTGACCCTGCGTGCTTAATAGATGTTAAAGGGCTGGCACCCGTGCCACCGTCATAACCTGAAATGGTCACGTGATCTGCGTGTGCTTTTGATACGCCTGCTGCCACTGTTCCTACACCAACCTCTGACACCAGCTTGACTGATATCCGCGCAACAGGATTCACGTTTTTCAAATCATGAATGAGCTGTGCTAAATCTTCAATAGAATAAATATCATGGTGTGGCGGTGGGGAAATTAAGCCCACGCCTTGTGTTGAATGGCGCACATTGGCGATCTGCTCATTAACCTTATGCCCCGGGAGTTGCCCACCTTCGCCCGGTTTAGCGCCTTGTGCCATTTTGATTTGTAAATCATCGGCATTGACTAAATATTCAGTGGTCACGCCAAACCTGCCTGACGCAATTTGTTTAATCGCCGAGCGTTCAGGATTTTTACTGCCGTCTGCAAGCGGTTTAAAGCGGCGCGCTTCTTCACCACCCTCGCCCGTATTAGATTTACCGCCAATGGCGTTCATCGCAATCGCTAAAGTTGAGTGTGCTTCATGCGAGATCGAACCAAACGACATCGCGCCTGTGGCAAATCGCTTGACGATATCCTTCGCAGATTCGACTTCATCTAAAGGCACTGCTTTCGGTGCATAATTAAAACGGAACAAGCCGCGCAGGTTCAGCAGCTTTTCTTGTTGCTCATTTATTTGCTTGGAAAAGGCTGCAAAACTTTTTGCATCATTACCACGCACCGCGTGCTGTAAACTAGAAATAGACTCAGACGTCCAAACGTGGCGCTCACCGCGCAAACGTAAAGCGTAATCACCACCGACTGCTAAATGATGTTTATAAACAGGGTTATTTCCATGCGCTTGGCGGTGCAAGCGAAAAGCTTCTTCTGCAATTTCAGGTAAGCCCGCGCCTTCAATCGTCGTTGATGTCCCCGTGAAATATTGATCAATGAATTCAGTTGATAAACCAATCGCATCAAAAATTTGCGCGCCGCAATAAGATTGATAAGTAGAAATGCCCATTTTAGACATCACCTTTTTCAAACCCTTGCCAACGGCTTTAATATAACGCGCGCGTGCAGTGTGAAAATCGATATCACCCTTAAGCGTATCTAATTCAAAATGGATGGTATCCAAGGCTAAATATGGATTAATCGCTTCTGCGCCGTAACCCGCTAAAGTCGCAAAATGATGAATTTCAATGGCGCTGCCTGTTTCAATCACTAGGCCTGTTTGCGTCCTAAGGCCTTTACGAATCAAATGGTGATGCACCGCTGCAGTCGCTAATAAAGCAGGGATTGCAATATGATCTACATCAACCCAACGATCAGATAAAATAAGAATATTATTACCTTTCAAAACTAAAGATTCTGCACGGCGACAAATCTCACCTAAAGCGGGTTTCATGCCTTTAGCGCCTTGTTCTGCTGGGAAGCAAATATCAATAGTTTGTGTCATAAAATCGTCGGATCGATCTTCGATTTTACGAATCGCTTCGAGCTGGCTATTGGTTAATATCGGTTGCAGCGCTTCTAAGCGCATCGATTTCCCCGCGTGCTCATGCTCTAATAAATTGGGACGTGGGCCAATCAAAGACACCAACGACATCACCACATCTTCGCGGATGGGGTCAATTGGCGGGTTGGTCACTTGCGCAAAATTTTGCTTAAAGTAAGTCGATAAATGCTTAGATTTACCTGATAAAACGGATGGCGGTACATCTGTGCCCATTGAGCCTGTCGCTTCCATCCCCGTCTCTAACATTGGCCGTAACAAGAATTTAATATCTTCTTGGGTATAACCAAACGCTTGTTGAGTCGATAATAAAGTTTGCGCATCAGGTGCCATTGCACCGACCACAGGCGGTAACTCATGCACATATAGCTGAGTATCGTTGAGCCATTGGCGATAAGGGTGCGCCTTAGCTAAATCACTTTTAATTTCAGCATCATCAATAATGCGGCCTTGCTCTAAGTCGATCAAGAACATCTTACCCGGCTGCAAGCGCCATTTCTTAACGATTTTATGCTCAGGAATATCCAGCGTGCCCATTTCTGACGCCATCACGCATAGGTCATCATCAGTGAGTAAATAACGTGCTGGGCGCAGGCCGTTTCTATCCAGCGTTGCACCAATTTGGCGGCCATCGGTAAACACCACGGCGGCAGGGCCATCCCACGGCTCCATCATCGCAGCGTGGTATTCATAAAATGCTCGGCGATCTTTATCCATCATCGGGTTAGAAGACCATGCCTCGGGGATCAACATCATCATTGCGTGAGAGATTGAATAACCTGATAAAGTGAGCAACTCTAGAGTGTTATCAAAACACGCGGTGTCTGATTGTGCATCGTCAATTAATGGGAAGATTTTCTCTAAATCATCACCGAATAAATCTGAAGACATCGAATGACGGCGCGCCGCCATCCAGTTCTTATTGCCTCGAACGGTATTAATTTCACCATTATGCGCCACCATTCGGTATGGGTGCGCCAACTCCCAAGTTGGAAAAGTATTGGTTGAAAAACGCTGATGCACCAAAGCCATGGAAGATTCCATGCGCTCATCGGCAAGATCATCAAAATAAGTCGCAACCTGATCCGCCATCAACATGCCTTTATAGTTGATGACGCGCGAAGATAATGATGTGAAATAAAGCTGTTCTAGCCCAGAAAAGGCAAAATCAGACGGCGTATTTTCGATTTGCTTGCGGATAACGAACAATTTACGTTCAAAGGCATCTTGACCGGCACAATTTGAACCACAACCAACGAACACCTGCTTCATGGCAGGCTCGGAAGGCTTAACCGAATATCCCAGCTCGGCGTTATCTACCGGCACATCGCGCCAGCCTAAAACATGCTGGCCTTCTTGAACAATGAGTTTATCAATCAGTTTCTGAGATTTCTCAATGGCTTTGGCATCCTTAGCCATAAACACCATGCCCACTGCATATTTGCCTTTTTCTGGTAACGTAAAATCAACCACTGTTTTAAAAAAGCTATGCGGCATCTGGAATAAAATGCCTGCGCCATCACCTGCTTTCGGGTCTGCGCCTACCGCACCACGATGCTCTAAGCGTTGCAGAATAGTGAGACCTTTTTGAACGATATCATGACTGGGCTTGCCTTTAATATTTGCCACAAAACCAACGCCACAGGCATCATGTTCATTTGCAGGGTCATACAACCCTTGCCGGGGGGGTAAAGCGCCTCGACTATTCATATTCTAAACCTCTATTTTTTCATCCTATGTCCTGCACATACGCTGCAAAACATTCGTTATTAAGCTATTGCCTTATCGTTTTTAAGACAGTAATACGCCCAGCAATGTTGTCATTTCCCCTTCAAAGACTTGATGCGCGCTCAGCCCCACGATTATAGGGTTTTAAGTATCAAAAGCACTATATATTTGGAGAGAGCCTAAAGCTATCAGGCATAAAAAAAGCCGTCAAAGACGGCTTTTCATGAATCAGTGTATCTTAACTGCTGGGCACTAATTTTGGATTCCAGTAAAGGTGCCCTTTTTCTTTCATTTCAGTATCCATCTCTTTCCCGTTCCAATCACGCACTTGATCAACAAAGCCGTCTTTCATCATTTTAAAACGAAACGAACGTGCTTTATTTAACTGCTTACGGCTAAAAGAACGACGAATATCTAAAGGCGTTCTACCTAAATAGACCCAATCTTTAGAAGTGCCTTTAACCGAAGAGTTTACTTGCATCGCCACATGCGCACCTAAGGGCGCAGATTGCACGGTCATTGGGATAGATTTTGTGCCACCACAGGCACTTAATAGTGCCACTGAAAATAGCACTGATACAATTTTGATGATAGGCGTCAAACGTTTCATTATTTTGTCCGAAATTATTAATTCAAATACGTGATTTTAGGCAGGTTATTTAACTTTATCGAGCGTCATCTCGACAGATTGCGCATTCGTCAATGCTTTTTCACGGTCACTATGGCGTAACGTCACCCAAAAAGAACTGGTTTTATCTTGATAGCCTTCCTTTTGAATACGAATATTCACAAACTTACGCGATTGTTTAGGTTCTTCCCACCACACCTTAACAGGCGTTACACCTAAAATGACACCTGTTTTTAGATCTACTACTTCAGCGCCCGTTGGTCGAGACTGAATATAAGCCGCACCATGATGCGCACAAGCAGATAAAAACAAAACACTCGTCAAGAGCAGGCTGGTGATCAATTTTTTCATAATATTTTGGCCTAAATGGAAGACTTTTAAAGATAGGCCGAAGATACCTAATTAAGGCTTAAATTTCAATCACTAGCATGATATCAAAGCATAAAACACATGATTAACGTGTGTATTCAGCCAAGGTCTGCATGATCATCGCTTCAGGTGCATCATCGATTATTTTTGCATCGCCCAAGGCAGCATACAAAACTAAGCGTAATTTTCCTGCCAATACTTTTTTATCGACGCTCATCAAAGCACGTAATTGCTTGGCGCTGACGCCATCGACCGCCTCAACCGGTAAATTTGCCGAGACCAATATTGCCCGAACGCGCGCGACATCTTCAGACGTTATCAAACTCATGCGCTGTGATAAGTCCGCCGCCATCAACATACCTAAGCCCACGGCTTCACCGTGCAACCACTCACCGTAGCCCTTCGCATTTTCAATGGCATGGCCAAAGGTATGGCCTAAATTTAACAAAGCGCGCACGCCTTGTTCTTTTTCATCTTGTGAAACGATACCTGCTTTATTTTGGCATGACCGCTGAATGATATAACTGATGGACGTATCTTCTCGAGCCATCACGGCCTCGATATTCGCCTCTAGCCATACTAAGAACTCAATATCCCCTAGCAAGCCATATTTAATGACTTCAGCCATGCCCGCCGAGAATTGCCGATTATCTAAAGTCGATAAAGTTTGATTATCTATTATCACCACCTGAGGTTGATGGAAAGCGCCAATCATGTTTTTACCCAAGGCGTGATTCACCCCTGTTTTACCGCCCACCGAGGAATCAACCTGTGATAATAATGTGGTCGGAATTTGGATAAAATTCACTCCACGCTGATAACATGCCGCACAAAAGCCGGTTAAATCACCCACAACGCCCCCGCCCAATGCAATGACCGTAGCGGTTCTATCAGTCGGTGTCTCCAGCATGCGTGTAAATACATCTTCTGCATGC
>JAZGFQ010000125.1:0-10156 GCA_036479635.1 Arenicellales bacterium | reverse complement strand
TGTTCAAACACGGTCAGGTTATCAATGTCCGTTTGCGGTTGAGTGAATAAGGCAAACATGATTTCAGGGTCGGCATCTTTAAATTTATTCCAGCGAAATTTTGATTGCGCTTCGCTGTACAGTGCGTTTTTTAACGGTGTGCCACTGAAGTTAGCCTGCTTTTCATCACGCAGTTGGTTTTCATCTAAACGGCGTAGAAATAATAAAAAGGTAAATTGCTCAATGACCGTCAGTGGATTACTAATGCCCCCTGTCCAGAATGTTTCCCATATTTTATCGACCTGACTTTTGAGTTCACCTGTGACCATGTTTACTGACTGCTTTTATCTGTTTTATGGGTAATGGATAATACTACAAGCGGGGGGATACTGACTAAAAGAGTCTAGAGCAGGCGCATTAGAAAATGCTCGCTGAAGCAGTCATACGATTGCGATCAGAGCATCTACTCTGGCGTTAGAATAAATAAATTTTAACGCGCGCTTAAGTCAAAACAATATCATAATTGTCTTGAAAATAAGTCGGCTCAACTTGCAGCTGTATCGGCGCGCCGATGAATTCTTGTAGATCAGCCAGATGGGTAGAATCTTCATCCAGCAATCGATCGATGACTTCGTGTGAGGCAATCACGCGATACATATTCGCTTCTTCATATTGCCGAGCCTCGCGCAATAACTCTCGGAAGATTTCATTGCAGACGGTTTGTGCGGTTTTGAGCATACCGCGTCCTTGGCACACTCGGCAATCTTCCATGAGTAAATTACCCAAACTTTCGCGGGTGCGTTTACGCGTGACTTCAACTAAACCTAAGGCGGAAAATTCCGTCATATTATTCTTGGTAGTGTCTTTCGCTAGCCCACGTTCCAAAGCGCCTAGCACTTGGTTTTGATGTGATTTAACGTGCATATCGATGAAATCAACAATGATAATGCCGCCTAAATTACGCAACCTAAGTTGCCGTGCGGTGGCGCTTGCGGCTTCTAAATTGGTTTTGAACACAGTCTCTTCAAGGTTTTTCTTGCCGACAAAACCACCCGTGTTGACGTCTATTGTCGTCATTGCTTCGGTTTGATCAATGACCAAATGCCCGCCTGATTTTAAGGGCACTTCGCGTTGCAAGGCACGTTCGATTTCATCTTCAACCGAATATAAATCAAAGATGGGGCGTTCCCCTGGGTAATGTTCGATGATGTGAACGGCATCAGGCATTAACTCTTGGGCAAGGTTGCGTACCTTGTCAAAGGTCTCTTTAGAATCAATGAAAACTTTTGCAACGGAATCGCGCACAAAGTCTCTTAAGGTGCGTTGCGCCAGCGGCAGATCTTCATAGACCAAGGCAGGTGCTTGGCAGGTTTTCTCGTATAGTGCGGTTTTCTCCCAAAGTTTGCACAGCACCAACATATCTTGTTGAAGCTCAGATGCCTGTGAGGTTTCAGCGGTGGTGCGAGCGATGTAGCCACCCGTGCAGTTCTTTTCTTGCTTTAGGGTTTGAATCATTTCGCGTAAGTCTTCGCGCGTTGTTTCATCGCTAATACGCTGCGAAATACCGACCATATCGCAATGCGGCAGATACACTAAGTAACGTGATGGAATAGAAATCTCGGTGGTCAGCCGCGCACCCTTGCTACCAATCGGGTCTTTTAGCGCCTGTACCAATATGGTTTGGCCTTCGCGTACCAGCTCATTAATAGGGCGCTCTTTTGATGTTTCGCCTTCGCCTTTCTCAGAATTTTTATCGCCGGTGATAATCATCGGCCGTGCATCTCGGGCATGTAAAAAAGCGGTTCTCGCCAAGCCAATCTCAACAAAGGCCGCTTGCATGCCGGGCAACACCCGCACGACTTTTCCTTTGTAAATATTGCCGACGATACCCTTAGCATCTAAGCGCTCGATGTGAAGTTCTTGTAATACGCCGTTCTCAACGATGGCCACGCGAGTTTCTTGTGGGGTGACGTTGATGAGAATTTCTTCATTTTTAGGTGGGTTCATGGAGAGCAGTTTAATGCAATCATCATAGAAAAGATCACGAAGATTTTTATTGCATGATTAATAAATCGTCGCAGCAGAGGGATATCATCAGTATTTACTTATGCAAAACATATATAATCTATAGTTTTGTGATTGATTTCGTCTACTTTTGCTACCAATTTGTATTTTATGCCTGCTAACGCCCAAGATATTCTAGAACAGACCTTTGGTTATCCAGCTTTTCGGGATGAGCAGGCTCAGATCATTGATTGCGCGATTCAAGGCCAAGATACGGTGGTGTTGATGCCTACTGGCGGCGGTAAATCTATTTGTTACCAAATTCCAGCCTTAGTGCGCGAGGGCATGGGGATTGTGGTCTCGCCTTTAATTGCGCTGATGCAAGATCAAGTCTCAGCTTTACAGCAACTGGGCATCAAAGCGGCGTTTTTAAATTCTAGTTTGAATGAAGCACAAAAGCGTGACGTTGCTCAGCAAATGCAAGCGGGTGAGTTAGAGATTCTATACATCGCGCCCGAGCGTTTAGCGATGCAAGGTTCTTTAGATTGGTTGATGCAGTTTAAAATTTCGATGATCGCGATCGATGAGGCGCATTGTGTCTCGCAATGGGGGCATGATTTTCGCCAAGATTATTTAAGTTTAAACCGCTTAAAAACAGCGTTCCCAGATGTGCCGCGCATGGCCTTAACGGCCACGGCTACCGCACGCTCAAAGCAAGATATTATTCATAATTTAGAGCTGAATGACCCAAAAATATTCATCAGTAGTTTTGATCGGCCGAATATTCATTACAGTGTCGCCAGCAAGCAAGAGGCGAACCAGCAGCTCGAACAGTTTTTAACGCGCCACGAAAATGCCAGCGGTATTGTCTATTGTTTATCGCGCAAGAAAGTGGACGCAACGGCCATTTGGTTAAAAGATCGAGGCCACAAGGCCTTGCCTTATCATGCAGGCTTAGATAAAGAAACACGCTCAGTGAACCAAGCACGGTTTTTGCGTGAAGATGCCATTATTATGGTGGCTACGGTGGCGTTTGGCATGGGCATAGATAAGCCTGATGTGCGCTTTGTTGCGCACATGGATTTGCCCAGTAGCATGGAGGCGTATTATCAAGAAACAGGCCGTGCGGGGCGCGATGGAGAACCCGCTGAAGCGTGGATGGTGTATGGCTTACAAGACGTGGTACAGCGCAGCCAGATGGTGGATCGCTCAACCGCAGATGAGCAACATAAACGCAGTGAGCGCAGTAAATTAGAAGCGTTGTTAGGCTGGTGTGAAACCACGGGCTGCCGCCGCCAAGGTTTATTAAACTACTTCGGCGAAACCTTAGATGAACCATGCGGAAATTGCGACACTTGCCAGAACCCGCCTAAAACATGGGATGCTACTGAGGCTTCTCGGAAATTATTATCGTGCGTGTATCGCACGGAACAGCGCTTTGGTGCTATACACATTATCGATGTCTTGCAAGGTAAAGATACCGCAAAAGTGCGCCAACATGGGCACGATAAAATCAGCACTTACGGCATCGGCAATGAATTGATTCAAGCGCAGTGGCGTTCGGTGGTTCGCCAGTTAATCGTGCAGGGTTATATCTTTTCTGATGCTGAGCAATTTGGCGCGTTGCGTTTAACGGAAAGTTCTCAAAGCTTGTTAAAAGGCGAGCTTGAGATCTTGCTAAGAGAAGATGTGAACGATACTAAGCCTACTCGAGAATCACGTTCGAAAATTCGCATTAATCGTGAAGATATGCCCTTATGGAATGCGCTTAGGGCGTGCCGAAAAACCTTGGCTGATGAACACGGAATTGCACCGTATATGGTTTTCCACGACACCACTTTATTAGAAATTCTAGAAGAAGAGCCGATGAGTGATGATGAGTTTTTGAGCATCAGCGGAGTGGGTGAAGCTAAGCTAGAAAAATTTGGCGCTGCCTTTATGGAAGTGCTCGAAGAAAACCTCTAAATAAACGTTTAAATCACCTTTCTTCTTTTCTTTTTATTTATCTTATGAGCATTCAAAAAGTAGATATTTTGCTGGTGGGCGCAGGCGCAATGAGCGCAACCCTAGGCTCAATGCTCAAGCAGTTAGACCCGAAACTTTCGGTGCTGATGGTTGAGCGCTTAGATCAACCTCTGCAAGAAAGCAGCAGTGGTTGGAATAATGCAGGCACAGGGCACGCCGCCTATTGCGAGATGAATTACACGCCTGAATTAAAAGATGGCCGCATTGATATACACAAAGCTTTTGGTATTAATGCGCGCTATGAAGTGAGCCTGCAATATTGGTCGCATTTGGTGAAATTAGGTGCCTTACCTTCGCCTGAAAAATTCATTAATCCCGTGCCGCATATCAGCTTTGTGTGGGGCGAGGAGAATGTAGATTTCTTGCGTCGCCGCCACATCGCATTGATCGAACACCCGATGTTTGCGCCCATGCAATACAGTGAAGATTTTGATGTGCTGGAAAAATGGATGCCTTTGGTGATGAAAGGCCGAGACCGCAAGCAGAAGTTTGCCGCGACGCGCGTCATGTACGGCACGGATGTTGATTTTGCCGCCGTTAGCACAGGCATGATTAAGCACCTTAAGACCATGGATGATTTTGAGTTACGCTTGAGTCACTCAGTCGAAAATTTAACGCAAGACCCAGATAAGCGTTGGACTGTGACGCTTAAAAATAAAAAATCAAACGAATTAAACACGGTGAACGCGGGTTTCGTGTTTATCGGTGCAGGTGGCGCGGCCTTGCCCTTACTGCAAAAAGCGGGCATTGCTGAGGCGAAAGGCTATGGTGGTTTTCCCGTCAGCGGGCAATGGTTGATCTGTAACAACCCTGAGGTCATCAAGCAGCACATGGCGAAGGTCTATGGCAAGGCAGGCAAGGGCTCGCCGCCGATGTCGGTACCGCATTTAGATGCACGTATTATTAATGGCGAAAAAGCGATGTTGTTCGGGCCATTTGCAGGCTTCACTACTAAGTTCTTAAAGCAAGGCTCCTCATGGGATTTAATTAAATCGATTCGGTTCGATAACCTCTGGCCGATGCTTAATGTGGGTGCGCGCAATTTAGATTTGATTCGTTATTTAATTAAGGAAGTCTCGCAAACGCAAAGATCACGCATGAAAGCTTTGCGCGAATATTTTCCTGAAGCCGATGCCAAGGATTGGGATTTAGCCACCGCAGGCCAGCGCGTGCAGATCATCAAAAAATGTAAAGAGACCGGCGGGAAAATAGAATTCGGTACAGAAGTGATTAGCTCAGCCGATGGCACTTTATCTTCATTGTTGGGCGCTTCTCCTGGTGCATCAGTATTGGTGCCGATTATTTTAGAAGTGATTGAAACCTGTTTTGCCGAACGCCTCGCCACGCCCGAGTGGCAAAAACGTGTGCGCGAAATTATCCCCTCTTATGGCGTTTCAATCGTTAGCCACAAAAATCTGTTTATGTCGATTCGACACGATACGTTAGAGACGCTAAAACTAGATGAAGCGCATCTAGTTGATTAAGTTGGGTTGCTTAAAGTGGGTTGATCAGTCCAGCGTTTAAAAGTAGTTGATGCGTTTGCCAAAGGGGTAAGCCCACAATGGCGCTGTAATCACCCTCTATGTGCTTGACGAATACGCCAGCATTGCCTTGAATGCCGTAACTGCCAGCCTTATCATAAGGCTCATCGCTGTCGCAGTACGCTAGGATTTGGGCTTCACTGAGCGTCCCAAACGTCACATTAGACACCACGCTTTGGGTGGTTGAAACGCTCTCGCTGATTAAGCTCACGGAGCTAATGACTTGATGCGTATTGCCCGACAAAAGGTGTAAGATTTCGATGGCGGCTTGTTTTGATGCTGGCTTGCCAAAAATACGCGTGCCTAATGCGACGGTGGTATCCGCGCCCAATACCCATGCGGCATCAGCTTGCTGGTCAAAAATCACTTGTGCTTTAGCGGCGGCAAGGCGTTCGGTCATTTCGATAGGCGATTCATCGGCTAGGCGTGTTTCATCAATATCTGCGATTTGAATGCTGAAATTGATACCCAAACGCGTCAGGAGTTCTTTTCGTCGGGGTGAGGCGGAGGCGAGTATGAGTTGGGTCGAATTTTGCATGGTAAATGTACATTTTGACAATTTAAGTTTTGCGTAGTATATTGCCATATAAAGTTTCAAATGTAAGGTATTTAACATGCAAACAAGTAAAAAACGTTTAGTCATTGAATTAGATGATGATGAGCATATGGCGATTAAAACGCGCGCATCGATTGCAGGTATGACGATGCGACAGTATGTGTTGAGCCGTGTTTGGAATAAAGAGGCAGAGGTGGCGTTGATGGAATATGATAAAGAAGACGTAACAGATTCAATTAAGCAGGCATTACTAGAGGTGATTGCACACCGTAAAGAAGCAATACCATTGCCGACGTTAGAGGCGACATTAGATTTGCTTGAAGATGACTAAAAATATCTTTGTTACTCGTGTAATGCAGCGAGACATAAAGCGATTAAAAAAGAAATATCCGAAGGTATTGCTGGACTTAAGAAAGCTTAATGATCATTTATCTCAAGGACAGATTTTAGGGGATGCCATTGCAGGTGTTTCGGAAGGTTTTGAGCATAAAGTATATAAAGTAAGGCTGGCATCTTCAGATCAAAATCGTGGTAAGCGGGGTGGCTTTCGGGTGATTTATTATGTTGTGACTGAAGAAGATATCTATTTGCTAAGCATGTATGCAAAAGCACAAAGAGATAACATCAGAATAGACGATATTCAGTTTTTACTAGACCAATTATCGCAGTGATTAACGATGATAAGGTAAGCCTTCAGTAATCGACCAAGCGCGATAAAGTTGTTCGGCTAACATTACGCGCGCAACGTGGTGTGAGAAGGTCATTTTAGAGAGTGTCCATGTTTCATCTGCACGCTGCATGATGGCAGAATCTAGGCCTTCAGGGCCGCCGATGACGAAGTGAATTTTCTGCCCCATTTGTTGCCAATCAGGAATTTTTTTGGCAATGCCGAGAGAATCATATGCTTTGCCTAAGCGGTCTAAACAAATGAGTTTATCCCCTGTGCTAACATGCTTTAAAATAGCCGCTCCTTCTTGTTTAAGCACTTTATCAATATCAGCATGTTTGCCGCGCTTTTGTGCGCCGATCTCAATCAAACTTACCTGTGTGTTGCTGTGTATACGGTTTAAATACGCCAATGAGCCTTCATTGACCCAAGCGGGCATTTTGTCTCCGACACTGATCAAATTTATTTTAAGCATATACGTTGGACTGTTTGCTTCGAGTCTGCGAAAATGGATTACTTGATGCTGCGAATGGATAAGGCAGAAAGTAATCATAAATATTATTATAAAAACCATTGAATGGCTAGAATTCCCGAACAATTTATAGACGAACTGATTGGCCGCATAGATATTGCCGAGCTGATAGATCACCGCGTGCCATTACAACGCGCAGGTAATGAGTTTCGTGCGTGCTGCCCATTTCATAATGAGAAAACACCGTCTTTTTATGTCAGCCCAACAAAACAGTTTTATCATTGTTTTGGCTGTGGTGCGCACGGTACGTCCGTCAGTTTTTTGATGGAATATGAGAACATGGATTTTCTCGATGCCATTGAATCATTGGCATCCCAGGCGGGCATGGTGGTGCCGAAAGAGGCGATTCAAGATGATGGTGCGCGCCAAAAGCAAGCCGCTTTAATTGGTATCGTTGAGCGCGCGAATAAATGGTATCAAACCCAACTTAAAAACCATCCTGAGGCTAAGCAAGCGGTAGATTATCTTAAAAATCGTGAATTAGAGGGTAAAACCGCGGCTGAATTTGGCATGGGTTTTGCGCCAGATGGCTGGGATAATTTGATTAAAGTGATAGGCGATTCGCCTCAAAATATCGAATTATTAGTGGAAGCGGGCTTGGTTATTGTGAAAGAGCCTGATGCGGGTAACCAGCAGCAAACACGCCGTCATTATGACCGCTTTCGCGCGCGGGTAATGTTTCCGATAGAAGATCATCGCGGCCGCTTGGTCGGCTTCGGTGGGCGCGTGATTGGTAAGGGCGAGCCGAAATATTTGAACTCACCCGAAACGCCGTTGTTTCATAAAGGCTCGGAGCTGTATGGTTTTTATCGTGCGCGCCGAGAGATTGGTAAACTAGATGAATCGATCGTAGTGGAAGGCTATATGGATGTGGTGGGGCTGGCGCAAAACGGGGTGAATAATGCCGTGGCAACTTTAGGCACGGCAACCACACCCATGCATTTACAGCGCTTGTTTCGTGCCGCCAGTAAAGTGGTGTTTTGTTTTGATGGGGATCGCGCGGGGCGCAAGGCTGCATGGCGCGCGCTGGAGATTGCCTTGCCGTCGATGGAAGACGGCAGGCAAATAAGATTTTTGCTGATGCCTGATGGCGAAGACCCTGATTCATTAATCCGTCAAGAAGGCAAAGCAGGTTTTGAAAAACGCTTGAGCGAATCCTTGTCTTTGAATACGTTTATGTTCGATAGCCTCAGCTCAGATTTAGACTTAAGTCAGATGGATCAACGCGCGAAACTTGCCACTTTAGCACGGCCTTTATTGCAAAAGTTACCGCAAGGGAATTTTAAAACCATGATGTATGCGCATTTGAGCGAGGTGGTGGGCGTGGCACAAGCCGAAGCGCATGAGGCGCCTGCAAATCAGGCCGCCAGCCAGCTCAACACGGAAAGCCAGCCGCCGATAGAGGCCTATGAAGGGTTTCAGCCTGATGCAGAATCAGCTGTGCCTGAGCAGGGCGCACCGCAGCCGATGTCACCCTTAATTGAGCGCGCGATTAGTTTACTGGTGCAAAAGCCCTGTTTGGTTGAAATCGCCAATGAATTTGAATTAAATGCCAAGGGTTTGGCGGGCATGGGCTTACTAGATCAACTCGTTGGCATGATTAATGTTCGTTCAGATATCAACACTGCGCAATTATTAGAGCGTTTACGCGACCACGCGCGTGCCGCGCAATTATCTGAATTCGCCGCTAAAGATTTGCTCTTAGAAGAGGCGCATTATGAGGCCGATATCCGAGCGACCTTAAAACGCATTGTCTCGCGCAGCCAAGATCAAGCGGTGGATGATTTATTAAATCTGTCTAAGCAACGAAAGCTAGACACCGCTGAGCAAGCGCAACTTACCACCTTATTAAAACAGAAAAGCTCTCACGCAGCTTAAATTATGCCATTTGAAGACCCCCTACAAGAAATCGCTACCTGGGCATCGCACATTCGCCAAGGTGATTTTTCAGCGCGCCTAGCCCTTAAAGATGAGAAATTTTCTGCTACTAAAGATGATATTAATCGCTTGGCAGAATGGTTAGAAAGCCTTGCGATCCAAAGCCAAGATGAGCTCAAAACGCGCGCCAAAAAGATTGAAAGCCATTCGGGTTCTTTGCGATTATTGTATGACATCACCTCTGCCTTAAATAAAACCAGCGACGTGGAAACGTTCATCAAAGGCTATTTAATCACCTTAAAAGAACTATCAGGCGCGCAAGCAGCGGATGCATATTTGTATGATGATGCCGGTGAAGAAAGCTTATTGGCGCGTTTAGGCGGGGGCAGTGGCCAGCGCAAAGATGAATATTGTATGGTGGTGCCTATTTCCGCTAAAGATGAAGTGTATGGTGAATATCGCTTATATATGGGCAAACCCATTGGCAACGTCTCGAAAGATATTCGTGAATTATTATCAAACATTGGCTTGAATTTGGGCATGGCGCTGGAAAGCCAAGCCCATGAACGAGATGCCAGCATGTTAGGGCGCATCGAAGAGCGCACGGCCTTTGCGCATGAATTGCATGATTCGATGGCACAAACCTTAGCCTCATTACGCTTTCAGGTGCGAATTTTAGATGATGTTTTACAAGACGTTACAACGCCTAAGGTCTGGTCGCAAATGGAGACGGTCGAAAAGCTGGTTGATTTAGCCCATGCAGAGTTACGCAGTTTGATTGGCCAGTTCCGTGCGCCGATAGAAACGGGTAGCTTAAGCGGCGGCTTGAAAAAGATATTAGCGCGGTTTAGAACAGAATCAGGTATTCCTGTGTTTTTTCAAAATCAATGTGAAGATGCGAATATCAGTGAAGAAACTGAAATAGCCATTATCCGCATTGCCCAAGAGGCGCTGAAGAATATTTGTAAGCATTC
>JAZGFQ010000124.1:0-12417 GCA_036479635.1 Arenicellales bacterium | reverse complement strand
TTGTATTAGATAAATTCTTTTGGTGGTTTGTAGTGCATCTTTGGGTGGAAGGCGTATGGGAATTAATCATGGCCTCTATCTTAGCGTTTGTATTAATTAAGCTTACGGGTGTGGATCGTGAGGTGATTGAGAAATGGTTATACATCATTGTTGCAATGGCGTTGATCACGGGCATCTTAGGCACAGGCCATCATTTCTGCTGGATAGGCGCGCCTGATTATTGGCAGTGGCTCGGCTCAGTGTTCTCAGCGATGGAACCGATTCCATTTTTCATGATGACTTTATTCGCCTTTAATGTGGTGAATAAACGCCGCCGAGATCACCCTAATAAAGTCGCGACTTTATGGGCATTAGGCACCGCAGTGATGGCATTCTTAGGCGCTGGTGTGTGGGGCTTCTTACACACTTTAGCACCGGTGAATTACTACACGCACGGCACGCAAATCACCGCCGCACACGGGCACATGGCTTTTTATGGCGCTTATGTGATGGTGGTGTTGACGATGATTTCATACTCTATGCCGATTATGCGCGGCATGAAAGCGGCGAACCAAAAAGCACAAACATTAGAGATGTGGTCTTTCTGGTTGATGACGGTTTCAATGGTTTTCATTACTTTGTTCTTAACTGCCGCAGGCATATTGCAAGTGTATCTCCAGCGTTATTCTGATGACCCTCAGCCGTTTATGGTGGTCCAAGAAAAAGCAGAGATTTTTTACTGGATGCGTGAAGTGGCAGGCTTAATATTTTTAGTCGGTTTAATCGTTTATCTCGTGAGCTTCTTTGTAAAAGGTGAAGAGGCAACGGTAAAAACGTTGGCTGAGTAAATTTCAACATTAAGACTTAAAATACCGCCTACATGGCGGTATTTTTTTCAGGTAATTTAGCCATGACAAATGAAACTAATGAAATAAAACTGGCCTCTAGAGCAGCCTTGTTTTCTATATTGAATTTAACGCTTTTACCCGTTGTGGGTTTTCTGGCGTTATTGTGGATGCTCAAGAAAACGGCTGCCCATTCAGTGTCTCGCTACCATGTTGATCTAGGCATTAAACTCAATATCATTGCCGCGTTGGCATTGTTTCTAGTGTGTGGACTAATGATTTATTTTGGTGGCTTTAATTCGCCGTGGACATGGGTCTATGTCATTTCGTATTTTACCTTGGTGCATACCTTCTTTATTGTGCTTGCGGTGTGGGCATTAGTACGCGCATGGTCGGGTGATCGGCTTAAAAAATAATGAATGCAGTTACTCGCCTAAGCCCAGGTGCAACATTCGAAGATGAGCCAAGATTGCTACCAGGTGATTTAGCCATATGGTTTTTTATCTTTGCTGAGCTTCTAGTATTCGGGGCATTCTTTATTGTTTATTCAGTGGTTCGAATCCAAAACCTGAGTTTGTTTAATGAGTTTCAAGAAACGTTGAACCGGGGTTTTGGCGCGATTAATACGGTGTTATTAATCACCTCTAGTTATTTTGTGGTCAGAGCTGTTCAAGCAATAAAACGAGATGATAAAGGCGCGTGCTTAAATTGGTTATACGCGTCTATGGGCGCAGGCACCTGTTTTTTAAGTTTAAAAACCTATGAGTTTTATGTAAAGTTTTCTGCAGGCGTAAATTTAGATACCAATACGTTTTATTTCTTTTATTTATCGTTAACGATGTTTCATTATTTGCACGTTATTTTGGGCATGATTATTCTAGCGGCGGTTGCCATCAAAACTAGACGAGGCAGGTATAACGCACTAGAGCATACGGGCGTTGAAACAGGCGCATCCTATTGGCATATGGTTGATTTAGTCTGGGTTATCTTATTTCCTTTGGTGTACATCATAAAATGATAACGCGTAATGTTCATCTTATCTGGACGCTAATGTTAGGCCTCACGCTGTTGACTTTTATCATTGGCTATTATGAAAAAAGCGGTGTGTATTTCATGCTGTTTTTGTTATTCACCGCAGCGATTAAAAGTTTTTTTATCATTCACGAATATATGGGCTTGCGTGGGGTCTCTAGGTTATGGCGGGTGATCATGTATGGTTGGCTAACCATCGTTATGCTCGGTATTTCTATTCCCTATTTAATCAGTTCTTTTTAAGCATTTACTGCAAAAATCATGAGTACAATTCCTTTTTATCAAGCACAGAATAATGAAGTATCATTATTTGGACATGCCTATCAGCAACAGTTGCCCTTACTCATCAAGGGGCCAACGGGCTGCGGTAAAACGCGTTTCATTCAACACATGGCGGCTAAGTTGGGCAGGCCTTTATATACCATTGCTTGCCATGATGATTTAACCGCAGCAGATTTAGTCGGTCGGCACTTAATCGGTGATGGTGATACTTTTTGGCACGATGGGCCTTTGAGCAAGGCGGTGCGCGAAGGGGCGATTTGTTATTTAGATGAAGTGGTTGAGGCCAGAAAAGACACCACGGTGGTGCTGCATCCATTATCGGATGATCGCAGAATTCTGCCGATAGAACGCACGGGGGAAGTCTTGAAAGCACCGCCTGAATTTATGTTGGTGGTATCGTATAACCCAGGTTATCAAAATTTATTAAAAGGCATGAAACCTTCTACGCGACAACGTTTTGTGGCGATGCGATTTGATTATCCTGACGCACAAACTGAAATCAGTATTGTGCAAAAAGAAACGCAGGTTGATCAAGACATTGCCACCATGCTCGTTGAACTGGCGCAATCTTTGCGCGCCCTGAAAGATCATGATTTAGAAGAGTCTGCTTCTACGCGTTTATTGGTGTATGCCGCGACATTAATCAAATCAGGTTTTGATTCAGTAGAGGCCTGCCGCGCGGCGATTGTTGAACCTTTGACCGATGACGAAGCAACGGTTGAAGCCTTGATGAATGTCGTCATTGCAAAGATAGGTGTCTGATGAATAACGTAGCTAAAAATTCAGGTTTAGAATCAAACTTTGGTCAGTCTAAAGATAAAACAGCGCTTTATTCCGCGGCGTTTTACATGGCTAATTTATTATTTGTGGGCGTGTTTTACATGGCCTTATGGTTATTATATATTTTCCGATATTCAAAGTCAGATGCCATTACGCAAAATCATTTAAAGCAAGCCTTAATAGCGAGCACGCTCAGCACGCTATTATTCTTATTGATCAATCTAGTAATTCTTGCAACAGGTGGCTACGATAACGTGCGCGCGCTGATTGCTCTAGAAGTGTATTTCATGGCCATCGTGCCAGTGTTATTTTTCATGGGAATCTTAGCCTTTATTAAAGCATTAGCACACACAGATTTTCGCTATCCACTGATCTCGAAATTTATAAAGTTAAACCTAGAATAATGGTTTAAAGATGGAAGAGTTCATCGGGAAAATATGGCATCGCTACATTAGCCAGCGCGCCCAACAAGATTACCCAGAGGCGGCGATAAATTTAGACGAGATACGCTTTGAGCTTGGGCTTTTTTTTCGTGCCTTGGGCGGAGAAGGTGGCTTACGAATTGAAGAAGCCTTAGAGACCGATAATTATGCGCGGCGCAGTTTGATGCAACGTGTTGCAGGCGAAGGTAAAAGAAATTCCCTGGCTTGGAGAGATGATGAAACCTTAAGGCTGCCAAATCGGATTGCTTTATTTTCTGATAATGCATTGAATTACGATCTATATTTATGGCTCGCTGCGATTTCAAGCAGTGATGTTGAGCAAACTTTTTGGTTGGCCTCCAATCAACAGCGTAGTTTGCAAACCTTGGAAGCATGGCCTGGATTAACCAAGGTATATTCTCGTTTGGTCGAGGCGCATATTTTGCAGCGGCCTAGCCCAGAAGGTTTACCTACAGCTGAGGCAAATCAAGAGCAGATTATTCAAGCGGCTTTACGTCAGCCTGAGCGGGCGATGCAATTTAAGCAGGCGGCCAAGAAAGTGCCGCAAGCGGTGCCGCTGTGGTTGCATCCTAGTCCGCCTGAAATGAGCATGGAGGGCTTAGCGTCTCAGCATGACCCTGATCAACCTGAGTCGCAAAAAACCAAGCCTGCTGATGCTGCAAAAAAGCGTAAACAAGGCGAACATGCTCAGCTGCCTACTGATAAAGGTGGTTTGCTGAGTTTTCGATTGGAGACACTTTGGAGTTGGTCGGAATATATTAAAGTGGATAGAAGCACCACTGAAAGCGACGATGATGATGCGACAAAAACAGCCGAAGATATGGACAGCATCGCAGTTGCTCAAGACAGCGAAGCGGCCTCTAGTAAGATTAAAATTGATCTCGATTTACCCAGCGGAGAATATGACGATATTGTTTTAGGCGAAGGCATTCCCATCGACGAATGGAACTATAAAACTCAAGTGATGCAAAAGGATTACTGCCGCCTTCAACCGATGATTGTGCGCCATGCGGGCGAGCAAGCATTGCCTTCAGAACTTAAAATTCAAGCGAGAAAAATTCGCCAGCAGTTTGAAATGTTACGCCCAGAACGGCAATGGGTGAGCCGACAAGCACAAGGCTCAGAAATTGATTTAGAAAGCTATGTGAGCTATTTAAGTGATCGCAAACATGGGCAGGTTAATAATGACCAATTAGTCTATCGACAAGCCCGCCAGCAACATCGAGATTTAGCCTGTTTACTGCTGGCAGATTTATCTTTATCTACCGAAGCGTATATCAATAACGATAAGCGCGTGATTGATGTGATTCGGAATAGCGTGTATTTATTTTCAGAAGCACTCAGTGCAACGGGCGATCAATTTGCCGTGCATGGCTTTTCATCACGTAATCGTAATCATGTACGGTTCTATGATATCAAAGCCTTTGATGCGCCTTATGATGAAGTGGCGAGAGGCAGAATTAATGCGCTTAAACCAGGGTATTACACGCGCATGGGCGCGGCCATTCGTCATGCTTCAAAGTTGCTAGGTGAGCAAGGCGCGAAACAAAAATTATTACTGCTATTGACCGATGGCAAGCCGAATGATTTAGATCAATATGAAGGGCGCTATGGGCTAGAAGATACACGTATGGCAGTGTTAGAAGCACAGGCATTGGGCATCCAGCCTTTTTGCATTACCATAGACCAACAAGCCGAAGACTACTTGCCGTATTTATTTGGCAAGCAATCTTTTATGTTGGTGCGCCACGCCAAAGATTTACCGCAAAAACTACCCTTACTTTATCTACGCTTAACCCGATGAAAACGCAAACTAAACGCTTGCTGTTTCGCAGTGGTTTTTTTGGTTTGTTTTTATTTGCACCTGTGCTGGATGTTTTTCGTTTTGACTTGATCGAAAATCATTTCATCATTCTTGGCTTCCCATGGTTGCTCGGCACTGAAGCATTCATCAGCGGAGATATGACCGCCTTACAAATAGCGGGCAATATGATGTTGAAATTCCTGTTGCCAGTTTTAGGTTTAGCAGGGCTAGGTATTTTTATTTCATGGAAGTGGGGTAGGGTGTATTGCGGTTGGTTATGCCCACATTTTTCAATCGTTGAAACCATTAATGGCTTGGTGCGAAGATCCTCGGGTAAGTTATCCATTTGGGATAAAAAACGTTTGCCTGAGCAGCAGCAAGATGGCACACAGATTAAACCAAATAAAAACTGGTGGTTCGTCACGGGCATCGTCACACTTAGTTTTGCCTTTCTTTGGGCCGTGGCGCTGTTGACGTATCTGCTGCCGCCCATAGAAATATACAGTAATGTGTGGAACCTAAGTTTGACTCGAAACCAAGCTTTATTCATTGGTGTGGCAACAGCCTTATTCACCATTGATTTTGTCTTCGCACGGCATTTGTTCTGCCGCTTTGGCTGTGCTGTAGGCGTGTTTCAGAGCCTTGTTTGGATGGGCAATAAAAAGGCGATGGTGGTGGGGTTTAATCGTTCACAAGCTAAAGCCTGCGTGAGTTGTGATACCTCCTGTGAGCATGCTTGCCCCATGCATCTCAAGCCCCGAGATATCAAACGTAAAATGTTTACCTGCACTCAATGTATGCAATGCGTGGATGCTTGTGGAAAGGTGCAAGCACAGCATCAAACTATTTCATTATTAAAAATGGTGGAAGGCGATTGTGCGCTGGATGTTTCGGCTAGAGATTTTGGGCAGAAACCTAAGCAAAGCAAGGGTTGCTTTGAGGTTAAGTAATAACTGAGGTGAGTGCACGGTTAGGTGAGTAATCTCTTTTTAGTCCATGTTAAAGTTTGACGTTATGAAAAGCGCTTTAAGTGATAATGAAAGAACGCCAAATCATGACACATTGTGATGCCGTATGGAGCGAGTCCATCCCATCAAGTCTAGCATTGTAGTGCATTGCGACCGATCATGAACACAATATGGATTGTTTGCGTGAAGATGCTGAGAAAGAAGAAAAGCTTAAGCCTTGATAAGAAATTAAAGCGAACTGCCAAGGATGGTGCGCTATCTAAAGAAAGTTAAATAGATTGATATGTGGGTGAGTTATCCGTGAACGCGTGTACCCAATAAATATTAAGAATACTTAATTTGGGTGTAAGTCATTGATAAAAATGGTGGGGCGTACTGGGTTCGAACCAGTGACATCCTGATTAAAAGTCAGATGCTCTACCAACTGAGCTAACGCCCCACACGGTGCTTTGGTGTCCTTCCCAAAGGGTCGCGAATTATCCAAATTTGACTAGGGCTTGTCAATCAAGATATCGCTCAAAAGGTAAGTATTTTCTTTATTTTTGCTATGTTTGATAGTGATTCGACCTTTGATGGAGAATCACGGGCATATCGTGGCGAATTTGTTTCATTTTTTCAATATTAATCGCGCATTGAATGTTGCCTGTGCCGTGGTCTAATTCGCCCTGAATTTTGCCCCAAGGATCAATGCAAAGGCTATGCCCCCACGTTTCTCTGCCTGTGCTGTGTTGGCCTGTTTGGGCAGCGGCAATGATATACACTTGATTCTCGATGGCGCGCGCCTGAAGCAGAGCTTGCCAGTGGGCCTGCCCCGTTGGTACGGTAAAGGCGGCAGGCACAACGATGATATCTGCGTCTTGCTGCCTGAGCGATTGATATAAGGCAGGGAAGCGAATATCGTAGCAAATACTTAAGCCCACTTTGGCAAAGCCCATGTCCACAACACAAATATGCTCACCTGCTTTGAAGGTATCTGATTCTGTATAAGCGCGCTGTTCGCCGACCTCTGCATCGAATAAGTGAATTTTATCGTATCGCGCGACTTGCTGGCCTTGGGGGTTATAGACCAGCGTGGTGTTCGTCACGCGTTGTTTTGGGTCGTTCGGTACGATGATGCGGTGGCTGCCGCCGATAATCCATAAACCTAAAGATTTTGCAGTATCGGCTAGGAAAGATTGAACGGCCCCATTGCCGAGCTTTTCAGAATAGAGAGGTGCTTTAGCATCTTCGCCTATCCAAGCAAAAGTCTCGGGCAATAAAGCACAGAGTGCGCCTTGGTCTTTGGCGAGCTTTAGTTGGGAGAAGGCTGTTTCTAAATTCTCGTTAAGAGAATCGCTAGAATTTAATTGTATTGCCGAAAAAATAGGCAGAGATGAAGTGTCTGGCATGCGCTGAGCATACCAGAACGAACGTATTTTTTTACAGGGCGTAAAACAAATGGCTGCCGACTTGAGTGATCAGTCGGTCGTTATCTTTCCAGTTAGGCGAAACAGCGGTGGTGTGGTAATGCGTGGCTTTGCCAACACCAGGCCAGCTTCCGCCATCGGTGAATAACCTAGCAATTTCGATCGCGTTAATCCATGCTTTGGTATTTTTGATGACGTGATATTTGATTTTCAAATCTGTCCAGCTAAACTGCTTACGCTGCCAAACCACTTCACAAATGGTGTCTGGGTAATGCTTGTTTTTAACGCGGTTCATCGTCACTGCTGCGACGGCAAGCTTGCCTTTTTCAGTTTCGCCGCGCGCTTCATGATAGATATTCATGGCAAGACAGCCTAATTCTTGGCCGTGTAGCGGTGGTGTGAGCGTTTCTGTGTTAGCCGAAAAAGTGGCGAACGTGCTGCTAAGCAGCGCAAAAGCGACGACAAGTGATTTAATGTGTAGAGATAAGCTGTTCGTTTTCATGCGTTTGGAAATTATAAAATTGGGTACAAAAATTAATTAAATTAAAGACTTATACGGCTTTCGTCTTTGTACTTACCTTCATTCTCCTCTTATCTACAACTATTTTAGGTGTGCCATTAATGGCTAGAAATGGTCTAAAAACACTATTTAGCCATAATTTTTGCAGGAGTATATGAATGCGCATTGCGCTTGTCAATATAAACTTACTATGTTTTTCTAATATTAGAGAAATATAATATAATTAAGCGCGAAACTGAATATCTCCTTAATGATATCTCTTAAAGGCAATCATTAAATTTGCGTACTTTGCTTGCGCTTCATCTGGGTTTAACGATAATTGAGCCCTTACTCAAACGTAAAGTGTAATTGTGAAATATATAAGTACGCGCGGAGAAGCGCCGGTTCTGAATTTTGAAGAGGTAACGCTCACGGGCTTAGCGCGTGATGGTGGTCTTTATTTGCCTGAAACGTGGCCAACGTTTAGCTTAGATGAGATGCGCGCAATGCGCGGGATGTCTTATCCTGATTTAGTGGTGACGGTGCTTAAGCCCTTTATGGACGATTGCGTTTCCGATGATGTGCTGAAACAAATGGCTGATCGCGCCTATGCGAATTTTAGCCACGCTGCGATAGCACCGATTAAACAGTTAGATGACAACTTGTTTTTTATGGAGTTATTTCAAGGCCCAACCTTGGCATTTAAAGATTTTGCCCTACAATTTTTGGGTCAGTTGTTTGAGAGTTTCTTAGGCAAGCAAGACAAACACTGCACTATCGTAGGCGCAACTTCGGGTGATACCGGTTCAGCTGCAATTGAAGCGGTACGCGGCATTAAAGGGGTTGAGCTGTTTATGTTGCACCCGAATAACCGTGTTTCAGCGGTGCAGCGCAAGCAAATGACTTACGTCGAAGATGCCAATATACATAATATAGCGATCGAAGGGCATTTTGATGATTGTCAGAATATGGTGAAAGCCATGTTTAATGATGAAGCCTTTCGCGATGAAATGCAGTTATCTGCAGTTAATTCAATTAACTGGGCGAGAATTGCGGCTCAGGTGGTGTATTACTTCCGTGCGGCTTTGGCGTTAGGTGGCCCAGATAGGCCGATTAATGTCTCAGTGCCCACGGGTAACTTTGGCAATTTGTTCGCGGCCTATGTGGCTAAGCAAATGGGCTTGCCGATTGAGCAGTTTATTATTGGTTCTAATCGTAATGATATTTTAACGCGCTTTTTCGAAACAGGTGAGATGTCTCAGCGTGATGTTGAGGCGAGCTTATCACCGAGCATGGATATTCAAATTTCTTCGAACTTTGAGCGTTTCTTGTTTGAATCAAATGGCCGAGACGCAGAGCAGATCACTCAAATGATGGATGATTTTAAGCAAACCGGTAAATTCGCCGCAGATGAAGCTTTGATGAAAACCATCCGCAAAGATTTCTCAGCGTATCGTTTAGATGATGAACAAACCAAAGCAGAAATCTTGCGCGTGTATCAAGAAACAGGCGAAATTATTGATCCACATTCAATCGTTGGCATAGCCGCTGCGCGCGCCATGGCGAAAGACTCAAGCATTCCCGTGGTGTGCATGGGCACGGCTGACCCAGCGAAATTCGCGGACGCAGTTGAACCGGTGATTGGGCGCAAAGTACCGATGCCTGAGCGATTACAGAAGGTGCTGAATGCCAAAGAACGCTTTGATGTGCTGGAAAATGATCTAGATAAGGTGCAGACTTATATTAAGCAGAAAGTAGGGCGTGAGGTTTAGCTTAGATGTGGCTTGAGATTGTATTTAGATAGAATATAATAGTGACATATGCCGACAATACTTAGAGATGGACCGTATCGCTTTTTCTTTTATAGTAATGAGCTAGGTGAGCCTGCTCATATACATATTCAGCGTGAACGTAAACTGGCCAAATTTTGGTTAAAGCCAGTTGCTTTAGCAAGTTCAACGGGGTTTGCGCCCAAAGAACTTAGAAAGCTTGAAGGTTTAGTTCTTGAAAATGTGATTTTAATACACGAGGCTTGGAATGACTATTTTAGCGGTTGAGATGACCCCACTAGCACAAGACGTATCATTTTCGGATGATGTTCTGATCGTTGATTTAATTGATGGAAGAACATTAAGCGCGCCACTCATTTGGTTTCCTAAGTTATCGAATGCAAGCCAGAAGCAACGAGAAACATGGGAAATTATGGGAAGTGGTGAAGGCATTCATTGGCCTGAAATTGATGAAGACCTAAGTATTGCGGGCTTACTGATAGGTGCGCACTAAGCCTGACTACCTTTTTGCGCGCGCTTGAGTTTTAAAGATCTTCCCGCATTTAGTAAATCTCATCTCATTATCCATCAAACATGAACACACAAACAAGCGCCAATAAATCCGAAAAGCGTATGGGCTGTTTTTCAGTGCTGGGCTTAATGTTATTAACCGTACTGATTTCAGTGGCCGTCACCGTTTGGTTTTTAAATGTCTATTTATTTCCTAAACGCTTTGAGCCAGTTGAATTATCTCAGCGTGAGACGCAAACGTTAGAACGTAAGCTTGAGGTTTTTGAAGGCATCGGCGGAAGTAAAAACACGTCAAATACAAGCTTAGAGCCTGTACCTTATTCAGAGGCAGGTGCAGATAGAAACCTTGCGTTGAGCGAACGCGAACTAAACGCCATTCTAGCCAAGAACACCGATTTAGCCGATAAACTCGCGATTGATTTGTCCGATGATTTGATCAGTGCACGGTTGCGGATTCCGATGGATCCAGATTTTCCATTTTTTGGCGGTAAATTACTCAAGGCACGCGCAGGTGTTGGGGTGAAATATGAGAATGGTCGCCCAGTGATTGTCTTGAAAGGCATCAGTGTGATGGGCGTGCCGGTGCCAAATGCTTGGTTAGGCGGTTTGAAAAACATTGATCTAGTGGACGAGTTTAGCCAGAACGAAGGGTTCTGGAAAGATTTTGCCGCAGGCGTTGAGCACTTAGAAGTGGTGGAAGGTGATCTACAGTTAAAACTAAAAGAATAGCTGGCTCTATTCAGATTTAACCACGCTCTAGCCTATTTGGGTGGTGGACGAATCGTAAATACCTAGTAGAATACTGGGTAATTGTTTTAAACAGCTAAATTAAGCTTAAATCATGCGATTAACCACTAAAGGGCGCTATGCAGTAACGGCAATGTTAGATCTAGCCCTCCACGAAGATAGCGCTGCCATCACGTTGCGCAATATTGCAGAGAACCAAAAAATTTCATTGTCATATCTTGAGCAGTTGTTTGCTAAGTTGCGCAAGCAAGAGCTTGTTAAGGGGATGCGTGGCCCGGGCGGCGGCTATCGTTTATCGCGCAGTGCCGATGATATCTCCATCGCAGAAATCATCTCTGCCGTGGATGAGCCGATGCAATTTACCGATTGCAATGGTGAAGAGAACTGCAAAGATGGGGAGCGTTGCTTATCACACACTTTGTGGGTGCAATTAACCGATCAACTTGAAAATTTTCTGTCTAATATTTATTTAGGTGCCTTAATGAGAGAAAGTGAAACTGCCTTGGAGCAGAGAAATGCCGCGAATCAAAGTGGCAGTCAGAAAGTAAATTTACCATTACATTAATAGCGATAGAGAAATGGGTGAAGAAAACCAAGAAATCAAAAGCCTGATTGGGCGCGAATATAAAGAAGGCTTTGTTTCAGATATTGAAGCCGATACTTTGCCGCCTGGTTTAGATGAAGATGTTGTACGATTTATTTCGAACAAGAAAAACGAGCCTGAGTGGTTGCTTGAACAGCGCTTAAAAGCCTTTGCGCACTGGAAAACCATGGATGAGCCGGATTGGGCGAAGTTGAATATTGAGCCGATAGATTATCAATCCATTTCATATTATTCTGCGCCTAAGCGCCCAGAAGATGGCCCGAAAAGCTTAGATGAAGTTGACCCTAAACTATTAGAGGTTTACGAAAAGCTTGGCATCCCTTTAGATGAGCAAAAATCTTTAGCGGGCGTGCAAGTGGCGATGGATGTCGTGTTTGATAGTGTCTCTGTTGCAACCACTTTTAAGAAAACTTTATCTGAAGCGGGCGTTATTTTTTGCCCATTATCAGAAGCCTTACAAGAGCACCCAGAATTGGTGAGAAAATATCTTGGCACGGTGGTGCCTGCAGCGGATAATTTTTTCTCAGCACTGAACGCCGCGGTGTTCAGTGAAGGCTCGTTTGTGTTTATTCCTAAAGGCGTACGCTGCCCGATGGAGTTATCCACTTACTTTAGAATTAATGCCTTGAACACAGGGCAGTTTGAACGCACTTTAATCGTCGCAGAGAAAGAGATACTTTACTATTTGCTTCAATAGATTTCCCTTTTTCACTATTGTAATTTGTATA
>JAZGFQ010000123.1:0-2256 GCA_036479635.1 Arenicellales bacterium | reverse complement strand
TCTGTGCGGCCAATATTATTCAAACCCTTAACAATGTTCGCACCGATAAAACCTGCTGCACCTGTCACAACTAACATTTTATTTTCGCTCCATACTGGCTATAATTTCATCTAAATCAGCCGTGGCTGTTCCCATTTTACTCACCACCACACCCGCAGCATGGTTGGCTAAAATCATTGCGTCTTCGTCATCAAAGCCAGCTGCTTTAGACAAAGCCATCATCGCGATCACAGTATCTCCTGCGCCCGTCACATCATACACTTCGCGCGCACGCGTTGCTTGATGAATCGGCTCAGCATTACGTTGGCATAACAGCATACCGCGCTCACTTAAGGTAATTAAACACGCGCTTAAATCTAGTTCAGTCATTAAGCTTTGCGCGGCGGTATTAATATCCTCAAACTCATACACTTCACCAACGACCTGCTGAAACTCTGACAAATTCGGCGTCATCAAGCTTGCGCCTTGATATGCAGAATAATCTTTACCTTTCGGATCAATATAAACGGCTTTCCCCTTCGCTTTTGCTAAGGTAATCATCTTAGCGATATCACGCGTGCCGCCCTTGCCGTAATCAGACACCAGCACCACATCCGCAGCCTCTAAAACGGTTTCAAATGCGGCATAACTAGCGGCTAAGGCTTCAGCGCTGGGTTCAGATTCAAAATCTGCGCGCAATAATTGCTGATTACGCGACACCATCCGCACCTTTAAGGTGGTGGGCTTGCCGTGGTCCGTTTGCAGGCAAGATTCAATTTTTTCTTCGCCGAGCATGGCCTCAAGCGCTGAGCCCGCATCGTCATCACCGATGATCGATAACAGCTGCGCTTGCCCGCCCACGCGGCTGATATTCAAGGCAACATTAGCTGCCCCGCCTAAACGTTGCTCAATGATGTTCACCGATACCACTGGCACAGGGGCTTCAGGTGAAATGCGGTTAACATCCCCCAACCAATAGCGATCTAACATGCTATCACCCACAACCAATACACGCGCATTAGCAAGGTTTTTCCGCCATTGTGCTTGCTTAAGCATCGCTTTAAACTCGCCCAATACCATGGTAAATCATATCGTGGCTACGCACATTTTCAGGGTTAAAAATATTGCGCCCATCGATGATGATATTGCCCTGCATGGCCGCTTTAATCTCTGCAATTTGTACGCTGCGAAACATTTTCCATTCCGTCACCACCATTAAAGCATCAGCGCCTTTTAAAACGGCGTATTGATCCAGATGATCAATCTCAAGGCCTGCGGTGTCTTTGAAAATACGTTTCGCTTCTTCGTGCGCCACAGGGTCAAAGGCTTGAATTTTTGCGCCGCGCGCTAGCAGCTCTTTAATGATAACGCGGCTCGGTGCTTCGCGCATATCATCGGTATCTGGCTTAAAGGCCAAGCCCCATAAAGCAATGGTTTTACCGCTTAAGTCCTCGCCAAGTTCACTTACCAGTTTCTCAACGGGGCGATATTTTTGATCATCATTGACCGCTTCGACCGCATTTAAAATACGCATCTCATAGCCTAAATTAGAGGCTGTTTTCGCCAAGGCTTGCACATCTTTGGGGAAGCAAGAGCCACCGTATCCACAACCAGGATAGATGAAATGATAACCAATACGTGGGTCAGAACCGATGCCTTTGCGCACCGCTTCGATATCTGCGCCTAAATGCTCGGCTAAGTTCGCCACTTCATTCATGAACGAAATTTTTGTCGCCAACATCGAGTTCGCGGCGTATTTAGTTAATTCTGCTGAAGGAATGTCCATGAAAATAACCCGCTCATGGTTGCGGTTAAACGGTGCGTATAATTTCTTTAATAACACCACCGCTCGATCATCATCAGTACCAATAATAATGCGGTCAGGCTTCATGAAATCTTCTACTGCCGCGCCTTCTTTTAAAAACTCAGGATTAGAAGCCACGCTAAAATCAATTTTTTCAACGCGCTTTTCTAAGGCCGCATGCAATGCACCGCGCACTTTCTCAGCCGTGCCCACTGGCACAGTCGATTTAGTCACGACTACGCGGTAATCATCCATGTGCTGGCCGATTGAATCCGCCACCGTTAACACATACTGTAAATCAGCTGAGCCATCTTCATCTGGCGGCGTACCGACCGCAATAAAAATGATTTGCCCGTGCGCTACGCCTTTTGCAATATCAGTCGTAAAATCTAAGCGCCCATGCTTGACGTTCTCAGCCACCATGCCTTCTAGGCCATATTCAAAAATGGGAATAATGCCTTGCTTAAGTTTAT
>JAZGFQ010000122.1:0-3060 GCA_036479635.1 Arenicellales bacterium | reverse complement strand
AGGGTGCTGATTGATATTGCCCATCAGTGAAAACTCGGGGCGCGGGTCATCACCTGCTTGCGGCTCTAATTGAGAATAGTCAATAGTCGTGCCATCGATTCTGGGCGGCGTGCCCGTTTTTAAGCGGTCAACCCGAAACGGCATATCGCGTAATTTTTCCGATAATAAATCAGAGGGTGCATCGCCAGCGCGCCCGCCGCGTAGATTATCTAAGCCGATATGAATTAATCCCCCTAAAAACGTACCTGCGGTAATGATGACGCAGGGCGCAAGAAAACGTGGGCCAAGCTGCGTGATGATGCCTTTAACGGTACTATTTTCAATAATCAGTTCAGCGACTTCTTGCTGGAAAAGTTGCAGGTTTTCTTGGCGTTCGACCGCGTTACGAATCGCTTGCTTATATAAAGCGCGATCGGCTTGCGCGCGGGTGGCGCGCACGGCTGGGCCTTTGCTTGAATTTAAGGTACGAAAATGAATGCCTGATTGATCCGCTGCCCATGCCATGATGCCGCCCAAAGCATCGATTTCGCGCACGATATGCCCCTTGCCGATGCCACCAATCGCAGGGTTACAAGACATCTGGCCGATGGTGTCGATGTTTTGAGTAATCAGCATGGTATTGGCCCCTGCGCGAGCAGACGTTAATGCGGCTTCAACCCCTGCGTGGCCACCGCCCACAATAATCACATCATATCGGCGGTCCATCATTGTGCCTCGCTGTAATCGTTGTGGTAGTAGTCATATTTAGACAAAATACTTTGCGTAAATTGCCAAGCTTCATTGAAACCAATGCCGCTTTTATCATCGATACGCACCTTGGTATACAATGTTTGTTTGCGCGTAGATTTAAGTGTGCTTAGGGTTTTATGTAATGCGCTTAAGCCCAGCACTTGAGGAGTCTCTTGGTGCGGCTGTTTGATACGATATTGATCTTGGCCATTCACTTTCGCGTAATAAACATCGACCACATGTTTTCCAGCAGACGAGCGTGCAGGGCGGATGAGCTTTCGATATTGCTCATCTAAAGAATCGAACTCTTCTTGTAGGCTTTTAAATTGCGTTGTGCTGGCATTTGCCTGAGCTTGTAACGCGGTGACTTCATCGCCGCGTGAAGCATATAAATTTTGCAGTTTGCTTAAATCACCTGCCATTTGTAATAGCTTTTGTTCCAGTTCTTCTTTGCTGCTGGATAAGCCTACCATGATGACGTTTTTGTCTTCAAGTTGCGTATTTAGGCTTTTATTCTCAACCGCATTGGCATCCAGCTTTTCATTAATAAAGCGCAGTTGCTCAGTGAGAGAAATGATTTGTTGGTTAAGTTTTAATTTATCGGTTTCGGCTTCCGATAATGCCGCGGTGTTTTTCTCTTTAGCCAAAATAAGGCCTGCTTTAGTTGCAAGTAGCAGGCTGATTTTCTCATTTAAAGTATTTTTAGATTCGCTAAAATCAGTTTCGGTTTGCAATAAACTTTTTTGGCTGAGATCAAGTTGGCTTAATAAATCGCTGTTGTCATTGTTCAGTTGGTCTCTTAATTTACTTAATAAGGCAATTTCAGTTTCAAGATCACGGGCAATTTTTTCACGTTGCTCTAACACCAGCGTCAGTTTGTCTTTTTCCTTGCCGACACCTTGTAAGGTATTTTCTAACGATAAAATACGCTCACGGACTAAGGCTAATTGCCCTTGTAAGGAGGTATTCTTTTCAGCGTTTAATAAGGCTAGCTCTGAGATTTGATCTTTCTCGATCAAGGTGGTTTGCAGTTCATCTACAAGCTGTGTATTACGAATCAAAAAAGCCACCAATGAGATCAAAAAGATCATCAAAATGACGGTCATAATATCCGTAAAAGCGGGCCATACGCTGTCTTCGCCTGCGGAGCCTATGCCTGCATTGGTAATGCGTAAATCGACGAAATTATTGCCTGCGCCCATGATTATATTCTGAGAAGTACTCGTCTAGCGAGAGCGAAAATCTTTATGCAAAAGATCAATGACGCGCTCGATGGTGTGGTTTTCTTTCTCATAATTCTTCTGCGTAATATGCAGTAGTTTTACAAGGTTCTTATTCATGCGCGCCATTTGATGCTCGTCGCGTAACAATGATTTTTGAAACTGCTCCATGGTGCTGGATAACAGCCCTGCAGAGGCTTGATAAGCCGCTTGGGCTTTATCAAAACGTTTCACTAGATTCGAGGCAGAAGTCACGGTATCCGCGTATTCTTTTAACAATGCATCCGAGCTTAATTGAAAATGCGGCATTAAATGTGTGGCGGTCACTTCTTCCACACGGCTGATCAAATAGGTTTGTGAGTCGGTGAGTTTTAAGTAAAAATAACCAAAAAACAAATACGCGACGATGGCCGTCATGGTGGTGGAAAGGGCGGTTGACATGCCTTGAATGATCGTGCCGATACCACTTAATTGCGCAGCACCTTCAATGATGTCCGACGCACCTAATAATGCAATGGATAAAGAAACAATCGTGCCGAATACACCCGTAAGAATTAAGGTGTTATGCACAAACTTTGGCAAAGAGTTATAACTGGCTTCGGTTGCGAGTAAGGTGGCGGCTAATGCGCTGTGGTTAATGCTGGCACGTTTATGGTGGAGCATTTGCAGGGTGTTATAACGGTCAGCGACAATAGAGTTTTGATCAACATGTTCAAGTGGATCGCCTTCTACAGCAAGATTGCGCACAAAACGGTTCACCGATGCTTCTTCGCGCATATAGCGTAATAAGAGCTGAATGACGCGAACGATGCCGGTCAGGAATAATGCAATAATGCCAGCATTGATGATTTTACCGACGTTATTGATTTGGTTCTCGAGATAAACCGATGAGAAGAAATCTCTTTGCCAATAAATCAGTGCGACGAATAGCAGAAGAACGATCACAAATTGAACGAGCACGTTGCGCGTGTAATGTTGTCTGGCTTTGAGATGTAACATGAGAGCAGATTTTTTATGAATGGTTATGCGCCATTATAGCGAAGTTAAGGTAAACGCACTATTTACCCTTTGATTAATTTGGCTTAATGTGTGAATTATTTTCCAATGCAAA
>JAZGFQ010000121.1:0-6634 GCA_036479635.1 Arenicellales bacterium | reverse complement strand
CATAAATTATCGGCACTTTATGCGCTTTGGCACGCTTGCGTACGACATCCTCTTCACGCTCAATCGCTTTATCATAATGAAAAGGCGAGGCATTAATAACGACCATCAACTCTGCACCCGCCGCCACCGATTCCGCTACGGGCGGTTTTTCCCAAATATCTTCACAGATAACCAGCCCAATTTGACTGCTATTTTTTTCAGATACCTTTAGCGTAAATACGCAACTTTTCTGCCCCGCAGAAAAATAACGCTTCTCATCGAACACATTATAATTAGGCAAGTAACGCTTGTGGTACTGCGCGATAATCTTGCCATGCTGGAGCACGCTCGCGGCATTGAACAAATCTTCGCCTCGTTTTGAGGGGTGGCCAATGATTACCGCCACATCATATTGCGCTAACTGTTGAGTAAGCTCAACCAGTGCATTGTCGGCATCACTTAGAAAATCATCTCGTAATAATAAATCTTCAGGTGGATACGCAGTTAAGCATAATTCAGGGAAGATAATTAAATCCGCCTCTTGCGCATAAGTTGCCACCGCAGATAGAATTTTTTCTTGGTTCCCTGCGATGTCGCCTACACAGGGATTGATTTGCGCTAAGGTCGCGCGAAGCTTGCTGGTCATAGTATCAAATCAGGCTGAATAAAGAGTTACGCCTACTCGGGCGCTTAGGTTTGCTAAACTAGGCTCATTATATCAACTTTGGATCGCTGTATGTCTGAGCGCAGTTGGTTTCCACATCTTACCGTGGCGGCCATTATCGAACAAAACGAGAAATTTTTATGTGTTGAGGAACATCCTCGGCATCATAATGTGATCAATCAACCAGCTGGCCATGTTGAAGCTGATGAATCGATTACAGCTGCCGTACAACGCGAAGTATTAGAAGAAACAGGCTATGCTTTTACGCCTACTGAACTCGTTGGCTTATATTATTTTAAGGGTAGCAATGAAGTGACTTACCTGAGAATGTGCTTCACAGGCAGCGTTCAAACAACCGAGCACTCAGGCCCAATTGATCCAGATATCACGCAAACCCATTGGTTCAGCTGGGATGAACTCAAGCAGCAAAATTTACGCAGCCCAGTGGTGCTTAAAAGCCTAGAAGATTATCTTGCTGGGCAACGCTTTCCGATGAATTTAATCAATGATTTCAACCTTTAGTAACGACACTAAATATGACACAAAAAGCCCGAACCATTAGCCTGCGTGCGCCTGATGATTGCCATTTACATGTGCGCGATGATGATATGTTGAATTTAGTTGTGAACCACACGGCCAAGGAATTTCAACGTGCTGTGATTATGCCTAATTTAAAAACGCCTATTACCACGGTGACACAAGCAGCGGAATATCGAAAACGGATTCAAACTGCGACAGATGAGCAGCATCACTTTGAACCATTGATGACTTTATATCTCACAGATGAAACCGCTAAAAATGAAATCATCAAAGCCAGCGAAACCGCTTGGCTGGTCGGCGCAAAACTTTACCCTGCAGGCGCAACCACAAACTCAAGTTCAGGCGTAACGAGCATCGTTGGCTTGATGCCTATTTTAGAAACCATGGCTGAAAACGGCCTCATATTACAAGTGCATGGCGAAGTGACCGATCCACACATCGATATCTTTGATCGTGAAGCGATGTTCATAGAGCAGATTTTATTGCCCATCACACACGAGCTACCCGAACTTAAAATAGTGTTAGAACACATCACCACCAAGCAAGGTGTGGATTTTGTAACATCTGCCTCGAACAATATCGCAGGCTCATTAACCGCCCACCATTTATTGTTTAACCGCAATGAAATTTTCAGAGGCGGCATCCGCCCACATGCTTATTGTTTGCCTGTGTTAAAACGTGAAGAACATCGCACCGCCTTAGCAAGGGCCGCCACCTCAGGTAGTGATAAATTCTTCCTCGGCACCGACAGCGCACCGCACACACGCACCGCCAAAGAAAGTGCTTGCGGCTGCGCAGGTTGTTACACCGCTCACGCGGCCATGCCAATGTATGCAAGATTATTCGAGCAACTCGAGGCGCTGGATAATTTAGAACATTTTGCCAGCGTCGCAGGCGCTAATTTTTACGGCTTACCTTTAAACGACCAAACCATCACTCTGGGTAAAAACGCCTGGCAAGTGCCTGAGCATTATGCTGCGGGCAAAGGTGAAGAGATCATTCCTTTGTTTGCAGGGGAAATGATGGACTGGCGTATACTTGATTAAACATGAGTAAGTCACGCCTCATCGTCACTCTGCTCTTCTGGCTCTTCCCGGGCTTACTGCATGCAAGCACGCATTTACCTGCTATTGGAATTAAAATCTCGACTCTTCCCATTTTTATTGAACACCAGCGTACCTTGCTCGACATCGAAACCGCTTCTGCGCAACCATTACTTGGCTTAAGATGTTATTTTAAAACGACCTCTAATCAACAATGGTTTTACATAAAAGCTCAATATTCCGGCATCAATCGCTATCAATGTGAATTACCTATTTTCCCTAGGGAGCTGCGGCAAATTAAGACTCAAGTTTTAGCTATCACAGCACAAGAAAAAGTGGTTAGAACACCTGCTTTAACCCTCGAGAAACATTCTCCAGCATTCCCAGAAAATGAGGCGGCTATCGCACAGCCTAATTTAATCATTTATGATGAACTTGGCGCTGGGCAGCGACCATTACTGTATGACACATCCATAAAAATCATATTTGAGAATAATGACGCACAGCGCTATGGGCTCGTTGCTGGCCTGTATTCCGAACATCAAATTCCTATTTGGTTAGGTGCTAAACAAGGCTACTTTGGTGGCTTTGAATATCAACAGTCTCAAGATGTGACGTATCCTGTCAAAGGTTATGCGCCTGGACTCAGCATTAAACCTGATCAGGCTCAGCCCTCATTAAGAGGAGGAACCAGTGCGCCATTGGCGGCATTAAAATTAAACTTAAACGGAGACGACTGGCAGGGGGTTTTTGGTACAAGGGGGTTTAATAACCATCAATTCCTGACATCTAACGTTCAGCACATTGGCAATAACATTACATTGACAACCAGCAAATTCGGCATAGCGCATCGCTTTATTGGCACCATCAATTCGAGCGGGCACATGCTGGTCTATGACCAATTTGATGGCGAAGACTGGTCGACGCATTTAGGGCCTGCGCGCCCATCAGAAGTAAAATTATTTGACTTTATACGACCACCTTCTGCCGCTGAGCCGAACCCACCGCTTAACTTCGTTGAGATCAATCGAAATTTAGTACCTGAAATGCCCATATTACAAGCAAATCTAAACACTGATGAAAATACCATCCAGCTTAACTGGTTAAACGTCATTAATACCGTAGATTACTGGGGCTATCGTTGCAGTGATATTAGCACCCAAAGCTGTGTAGTGATATTCAAGACCACCGCTCTTTCTCACTCAGATACACCGCCTGATACTCAAATTTATTACTACCGTGTTAAAGCTTGTAATGCTGAAGATTGCAGCGATTTTAGTCATGCACATCCAGCGCGTATCGCAGAGTTTGCACCCAGTATATCTGCCATAATCATGCTGCTTTTATTGTAGTCATCCGTGTTACTCCGATCATCTAATCTCGACTTATACCTTCGACAGATAACGCCCTGACGATTGAATCGTGTCGTACCTCATTAAGAGAAAAACAAAAGCTTAATAATCACGCCCACTAGCACCACATTCAGTACGCGTTTGATGGTTTTCTCGCCTTTATTGATTGACCAATTCGCCCCTAGCCAGCCGCCGATGGAATTACCAATGGCCAACGCAATGCCTGCCACCCACACTAATTGAAGCTGTGAGGCGAATACCGCTAAGGCGGCGATGGTGTAGCAGAGCACGATCAACACCTTATACATATTCACCCGAACTAAATCGATGCCCATGACGCGGTATAAAATTGACATTAAGATAAAGCCAATACCGATCTGAATTACGCCGCCATATATACCTGCAAAGAACATAAGACTATGCCCTGCGATTAAATTCTTCGGCTCTGAGGCTTGCGCTGAGTCTTTTGTAGCATCCTTGCCTTTATCTGTGGCCATTAAGATGATGACAAAGATCATTACCACGGCCAAAAAACGATTAAACCAAATGCCTTGGATTTGCACCCCTAGCCACGCGCCAATTAGGCCGCCAGGTACGGCGCACGCTGCCAAACTTAAGCCGAGCTTGAAATCATGAAAACCGCGTTTGTAGAAGGTGGCAACTGCAGTGATGTTTTGCGCCAAAATAGCAATGCGGTTAGTGCCGTTTGCAACGTGACCTGGTACGCCCATGAAAATCAAAGCGGGCACGGTGAGTAAAGAGCCCCCGCCCGCCATAACATTAAGATACCCTGCCACGACACCGATGGGTATCAGCAACAAGGTTAGATAATGTTCAAGAACCCATGCAATCAATGTGAGTGTTTTTATTGACCAATAATTTAGTACGTGATTTAGTAGCCACCTGTTTCAATATCATCTTCAATCAATGAAGTGAAGATCTCAACATCCGCACGCGAGCGTAACGTCTCTCTGAATAAAGTATAAGCGCTATTACTATCACGGCTTTCTAATTGCTTGAGCATTTGATCGCGTTGCGCAGTGGTCGCTTTAGCCGCATCACCTTGAGTAATACTTTTCAATCGGTACACTGCGTAATCACCGTTGGCCAAAGTCATGCCTGAGACGAATGTTTCGCTATCAGCCAGTTTCTGCTTAAAAACTTCAGCAGCCACTTGACGGTCAATCGGCGTAGTGGCTTTATCTTTGGTGCTGGGCAAGCTAGAAAAAACTTGCGACTCATCAGGCGCTTGCGTCTTTAAACTATCGATCAAGGCTAAACCTTGGGTTTCAAGCAAGGCCGTGGCCTTAATGCTCTTAAGTTTGGTTTCAATGCTTTTTTCGACCTCAATAAATGCCTTAAGTTGCTGGGCTTCATAGGTGTTTTTATGCATCGCCAATAAACGTTCTGAGCTGATTTCAATCACCTCACTGTTTAAATCATCTTCCATCACAGCAACATCAAACGCTGCAGAACGCACCTTAGCATTATTAAAATCACCCAAACCGGTTGCTCGCGTCACCCAGCCAGACGTTTGAACCGTTAAACCCAAAGCTTCTGCCGCCGCGCTTAAATCATCAGGATTTTCAAACACCATCGTTCTAAAGGTTTCTGCTGTCTCAGAGAATTGTGTATTGGCAAGGCGGGTTTTCTCCGCTTTTTCAACCGCTGATTTCACTTCTGATAATGCCTTTTGTGATTCAGGCACAAGTGAGGTTAACTTAATAACATGATAACCAAACTGGGTTTTAATCGGCTCGCTGATGTCTCCCTCGGACATCTCAAATACGGCCGCTTCAAACTCAGGCACCATTTGGCCTTTCGCAATGATGCCTAAATCACCGCCCTTACGTTTAGAGCCAGGGTCTTCTGAAAATTCTTCCGCTAACGCAGCGAAGTCTTCACCTGTATCAATTCGATTTAATACTTCATTGGCTTTAGTCAAAATTTCTTCGCGCTTTGCATCATCGGCTGAACGCGGCACAGAAAATAAAATATGGCTGGCAATGCGTGTTTCAGGATTAGTATATTTGCCTTTGCTCGCATCAAAAGCTTGCTGGATCTCATCATCGTCTAACGTGATGTCTTTAGCGATATCATCAATGGTGAGCGTCAGATAATCTAACTTCAAACGTTCGGCTTGCTGATATAAATCTTTATTATCGGCGTGCTCGGCTTGTTTTTCATCCACACTCACTTCAATCCCTTCTAGCACTGATTTCGCTTCCAACACTGTGTAATCTGCCTCACGTTGCTGCAAACTCAAGCTTAAGAGTTGATCTAATTCAGATGGGCTCACCAAAGCAGAATCCGCTAAGCTGCTTTGAATTTGAGCGATGCCACCGACCACGCGTTCTTGCTGCTCATAGCCTTCAACTGAAAAGCCCCGCGCACTCACTGCACGACGATAAGCATCTTGATTAAATTTGCCTTCTTCTTGGAAAGCGGCCGAGCTTAAAATTCTACGCTGTAACGCGCCATCTGATAGCTGTAAGCCATTATCTTGCGCATAGCTCTGGATCAACTGATTCGACACCAGGCCTTCAGCAACCTGTGCTCTAAAAGCTGGGTTGTCGACCATATCAGCATCAAATTGATCGCCAAACTGGTTACGGAAAAAACGCCTACGCTGTTCCATCGCATTTTGAAAAGATTGCGCCGTAATGGTTGCATCTTCAACCTTAGCCACTACGGCTTGATTGCCGCCTTCAAAATAGGAGTTAATCCCAAATAAAGTAAAGGGAATGGCGATGACACCGACGATTAACCAAGCAACCCAACCCCTGGCTTTTTTGCGAATAGAAATAAGCATTGTTTTGTTCTAAATAGTATAAATGGAGACGTATATATAAACAGATTCTAACAATCTCAGCGCCTAAAAAATAGTCATTCTATTATGTGTCATATAGAAAGGCAAAATACAGACAGATTGTAGACATAAAAAAAGCGGGCTTTATTAAAAATAAAGCCCGCTTTTGTCTTAATGGCGGAGCGGACGGGACTCGAACCCGCGACCACCGGCGTGACAGGCCGGTATTCTAACCAACTGAACTACC
>JAZGFQ010000120.1:0-3120 GCA_036479635.1 Arenicellales bacterium | reverse complement strand
GCGCCAATCGAACGATTCAAGCGAAGCTATGCTACACTATACGCTAAATTAGCAAAACGAGAAAACCATGCAAACACTCACCGCCAACGAAGCCAAAGTACATTTTGGTGAATTCATCGATAAAGCCCAACGTGAACCTGTGAAAGTCACCCGTCGTGGTCGGACAGTGGGGATTATGGTCTCTGAAGAAGAGTACGAATCTATGCGTCAGTTTTATGCTAATCGTTTATTACATTCCTTAGATAATGCAGGTAAGGAAGCCGCAGAAAAAGGTTTGACGGATGTTAAATTAAAGGAACTATTGATAGATGAAAGTTAAGACGGCGGTCATTGATACTAATGTTTTAATCAGTGCTGCGCTTTCACCTAAAGGTACGCCTGCACAGGTAGTCAGTTTTTTGGTTGAGCATGGCAGAATTGTTTTTTCTGATGAGACGTTTGAGGCGTTTCATTCACGATTATGGCGGCCTAAATTTGACGCTTATATTTCAAGAGAAATGCGTCAATCATTATTGCGTGATTTTAGTAATATTGCGAAATGGACGACACCTGAAAAACCTTTAAAGCTATGCAGGGATGCAGATGACGATAAGTTTTTATCACTGGCCGTTTCTGCAAAGGTGAGTGTATTGGTGAGTGGGGATACAGATTTAACCGTCTTAAAAAATATTGAAGGTATACCGATTTATACGCCTACACAGTGCCTAGAAATAATTAAGAACGGAGAATGAAAACTGAATGAACGCTGAGGAAAGTCAAGTTAATCCACCTGATCTAAGTGGCCTAGTTTTCGATGCCAGCCAGCACGAAGGAATGCTTCTGCCTGAGGGTGATTTCTGGTTATTTGCGTATGGTTCTTTGATGTGGAACCCTGAATTTTCTTTTTTGCGCAGTGAGCAGGCGCGGGTGTTTGGTTATCATCGGTGTTTGTGTATGTGGTCAGTGGCGTATCGCGGTACCTTAGAACATCCAGGGCTAGTGATGGGTTTGGATCGTGGTGGCTCATCTGTGGGGCGGGCGTTTTTGTTGAGTAAGCACAATGCCGCTGAGGTGATTGATCAACTCAATGAGCGCGAAATGGTCACAGGGGCGTATCGCTCTATTCTTAAAAATATCAGCCTTAAAACAGGTGAAATGGTACAAGCAGTTACCTTGATTTCTCGGCGTGATCATCCACAATATGCGCCTGATTTGAATGTTGCGACCACAGCAAACATTATTCAATGCGCTCGTGGTGCGCGCGGCTCGAATTTAGATTATGTGATGAATACGGTGCAGAAGTTACGCGAGATGGGCATCGTTGATCAGTCTTTAGAGGCTGTTTCTAGGTATTTAGAATAGCGGTTAAAGCCTCATGTTCATGCCGAGGTCTCATGATGTTATAAATTTGTGATCTTTTCGTGATTCGGCAGTGATGTGGGTTTTGTTTAATAGCATCTCCTTTGTGGGCAATAGCTTGCATTCTTAAAATATATTGGAGATACGAAAAATGACGATTAAAACAAAACAATTTAAAGCAATTCCATTGGCATTTATTGCGGCCTTAAGCATCAGCGCTTGTACGTCTAATGCTGCTTCCCATGACAGTGACATGAAAATGGAAGAAGCCAAAAAGATGGAAATGATGAAGGCGGACGAGATGAAAATGGAAGAAATGAAAAAAATGGAGATGCATAAGGCCGAAGAGATGAAGAAGATGGAGATGCATAAAAAGGAAGAAATGATGAAAATGGAAGAGATGAAAAAAATGGAGATGCACAAAAAGGAAGAAATGATGAAGATGGAAGAGATGAAAAAAATGGAGATGCATAAAGCCGAAGAAATGAAAAAGATGGAGATGATGAAAATGGAAGAGATGAAAAAGAAAGAAATGATGGCACCTGCTAGTTAATCACAGCGCTTAAAACTGGCTAATTTTTTTGACTTCTCGTAAACTGCTAAGAATGAACCGACACATACTTGTTATTGAAGACGACCCTGATATTGCTAAGCTGATTATGATGCACGTGCGTTCAGCAGGGTATGAGGCGGTTCATGCGGAGACGGGTGAAAAAGGCTTAGCCATTTTCGAGGCACAAACAGTTGATTTATTAGTGCTAGATATCATGCTGCCCGGTATCGATGGTTTGGAAGTATGCAAGCGCATTCGCAAGCAAAATGAACGCTTGCCGGTGTTGATGCTAACGGCTAAATCGACAGAGCTTGATCGTGTATTAGGCCTAGAAATTGGTGCAGATGATTACCTTGCTAAACCCTTTAGCGTGGTGGAATTAATGGCGCGGATTAAAGCGATGTTGCGCCGAGTGGATGCCTTGAGTGCGCCGCTAGAACAGGAAGATAAAGTAAGGATTTTAAAGTTTGATGAGATTGAAATTGATGTTGAACAGCATCAAGTCACCACGCCTGCGGGCGAGCTTGAATTAACGGCGCGTGAGTTTGAATTATTACGTTTTTTAGCGGCCTCACCTGGGCGTGTTTATAGCCGCGCGCAATTATTAGATGCGGTGTGGGGATATGACCACGATGGTTATGAGCACACCGTTAACACCCATATTAACCGATTAAGAATTAAAATTGAGGCAGACCCTGCCAAGCCGAAATATGTGCAAACGGTATGGGGTGTGGGCTATAAATTTGCGCTTTAAAGTACGTTTATTGTGTAGATCATGCGCGGTTTAAATTCACTTTACACCCGCCTCGCTGCGGGTTTAGTTTTATTGTTGTTGATTATTGGCATTCTGTATTTTACGCTGAATAACATTGCCACTCAGCGTTATGTGGCGCAGTTAAACCAAGATTTGCATCGTAATCTTGCGCAGAATTTAGTCGCGGATAAAAACCTCGTTGAGCAAGGGCGCATGAATGAAATGGCGCTTAAACGAACCTTTCAGCAATATATGGTGGTGAACCCCAGCATTGAAATTTATTTGCTAGATTTAAACGGAAAACTGCTTTCTTATTCGGCTGATCCAGAATCAGTGATGCGCAGTTCGGTAAGCTTGCAGCCGATTAAAGATTTCTTAAGCGGTGCTCAAAAATACCCTTTAGGCGATGACCCGCGTAGCCACGATAAACAAAAAGCCTTTTCAGTGACGCCCGTGCCGTCTAGTGCACAACCTG